>JBEHWO010000299.1:0-8584 GCA_040217695.1 Vulcanimicrobiota bacterium
TGTAAAGACAAACTCTCTACCGACAAGGTCTACCCGTGGGATATTAAATATTACCAGTATAAATATCTATCGTCTCTAAAAGACAGTCTCTTTCCAAAAGAAGGAATCATTAAATCAATAGAACAACTGTTTAAAAAGTTCAATCTTTCTTTATCAGACCTGCCTATAAAGGTTGAATACTGTGATATTCCCTATGGAGGCATGAGTGTTACACTGGAAGTGGGGAAAGACGTAAGAGTTCTTGCCAATCCCCAGGAAGGTTATAACTGGTATGAAGTTCTCTATCATGAATTCGGCCATTCCCTTCATAACTGCTTTATTCAGAGCCCTTCATTCATAATAGCTACAGGTGAACCTGATTATTTTAAAGAAGGCATGGCCTGTATATTCCAGAAATTTATGAGTGATAAAGAGTGGCTCGGAGAATATTTTAATATTTCCGAAGAAGTCATAAAAACATTTCTCTACCAGAACAGACTTAAAAACTGTTACTGGTACAGACGTATTATAAATGACTGTCTCTTTGAATATTCCATTTATGAAAACCCTGAAGGAGATCTTAACAGCCGTTATAAAGAATATGTAAAGAAACATCTTTTCCTTGATCTTCCGGAAGATTTTTCATGGGCCTATGATCCTGTTTATACGACACACCCTCTTTATCTGCAGAACTATCTGTTAGCCGAAATCATAGCATATCAGACAATGAATTATTATAAAGAACATCATGGTTCCATATTTTCACCTGATTTTCTGACGTTTTTAAAGGAAAAATATTATAAAGACGGAGGCCTTAAGCTCTGGCAGGAAAAAATACAGGACGCAACAGGTTCACACCTGGAAGCATCAAGTCTCATTAAAACTATGGAACACATATAAGTGAAGAATAAAAGGGTAGCAGGTTACAGAGGGATTTTTAAGAAATAACCCCTTATCGTGACGGGTAACGCATAAGGCGTGACGGGAGGATAAACAATACAACAGAGTTATTTTCTTACATTCCCGGACAAACCGTTACCCTTTATGCTTTATAGTTCATCAACACCTGTGACTGATATTCAGGCACATACAGGTGTGAAAATCCGTCCACGTGTGACGCGTCACGCGTCACGCGTCACCAATACAAGGAGGCATAACATGAAATCCCTGATAGAGGAAACTATTAGTAAAGTAAAGGCAGATTATCTTGAAATACGTATAGAACATACAAAACAATCATCTATAAATTTTGAAGGCAAAACCCTTAAAAGCTCACAGCAGGTTGAAGACGGAGGAGGTTACGTGAGAGCTCTCATAGGAGGAGGATGGGGATTTAAAAGTTTCAATGATACATCCAACCTTCTCGACCATGCACTATCTGCAGTAAAATCAGCTAAAATATTAAAAAAGCCTGCCTTTCGCATGAGCCCTGTCTCTGCATACAGAGAAGATATAAAACCATCGACAGAGGGCAAAAAAGATCCAAGGACTATTCCTTTTAAAGATAAGGTTGAGTATTTTAGAAACATTACAACAGGCCTTATGGAAGCCAGTGAAAGGATAATAAATGTAAGAAGTGCCTACGGGGAAAGAGAAAAACATATTATAATAGCAAATTCGGAAGGAACATATTTAAATATTGAAGATCTGGATATTTCCGGTGGTCTGTCTGTCATAGCAAGAAAAGATAATGTAATTCAGAGTGCCCATCAGTCGTACGGGACAAAAAACAACTGGGAAGATATAACAGTTATAGAAGAGCATAAAGACAGGCTTGTAAGTGATGCACTGGCTCTTACGGAAGCAGAACCGGTAAAAGGAGGACACTATACGGTCATACTGGATCCGCGCATTGCAGGCGTATTTATCCATGAAGCCTTCGGTCATTTAAGTGAAGGTGATGCAGTATGTGCCAACCCTACACTTCAGGAGCAGATGACCTTCGGAAGGATTTTCGGAGGAAAACATTTAAATGTATGTGACGGTGCGGCTCAACCGGGCCTCAGAGGTTCCTCTGGTTTTGATGACGAAGGCACACCGTCTGCTCTTACTCATATGATAAGAGAAGGAAAACTTCAGGGCAGACTTCATTCCAGAGAAACTGCAGGTAAAATGAGAGAAGCAGTTACAGGTAATGCAAGAACCGTGAGTTATCGTTTCCCGCCCATATGCAGGATGACAAATACCTTTATCGATAAAGGAGAGGCAACATTTGAGGATATGCTCAGTGGAATAGAACATGGTATTTATGCATGCGGCAGTGGCAGCGGCAATACCAGTATGGACATGTTTACCTTTTCTGCAGAAAAAGGATTTATAATAAAAAACGGGAAAATAGAAAACATGTTACGGGATGTAGTGCTTACAGGAAATGTATTCGAAACCCTTGCAAATATTGACATGATAGGCTCAGACCTTACTTTTTCCAGAGGAGGTTCATGCGGACGCTCATACGGTCAGAGACTTCAATATCCTTTACCTGTTTCTATGGGAAGTCCTCATATAAGAATTTTGAATGTACTTGTCGGGGGAAGATAAGACAGTGACCAGTGACCAGTAATTTGTATATGGTAATACAACCGGTCACTGATAACTGGTCACTAAAAAATTATCCGGAGGTAGATAAAATGGAAAAATTACTTGACATTGCAAAAGCTCATGTAGACTGGGCAGAAATCTTTCATATAAAAAAAGATTATAAAGCCGTCAATTTTAAAAGCGGTCAGGTTTACAATATAGAAGGAGAAGAAGAAGAAGGTATAACACTCAGGATAAGGAAAGACGGGAAAACAGGATTTACATCATCTACAAATATTTCCGACAGAGAAGCTATAGTAAAAAGAGCAATGGATATAGTTTCTGTGAGTGAAAAAACACCTTTTCACCTTCCATGTTATAAACCGGGTGACTATAAATCAGTTGAAACCTTTGATGAAAAATTATCTCACATAAATGAAGAAGACCTTATGAAAAATGGCATAAAAATGATGGATATTCTGAAAGAATGTAAACCTTCCGTAACCGTTACTGCCGAAGTGGGAAGGGCCATAAGCAATATCAGATTACTGAACAGTTCAGGTACGGATAAAGATTTTAAAAGAAGCTTTTACTCTGTATCTCTATGTGGTACAATGGTAAGGGATGAAGAACAACTGGAAATAGAATCCAGTCTTTCAAGCGGATCATATACGGACACAGAGAAAGACCTGGCTTATAAACTCGTGGAAGATTGCACTAATTCGGAAAAAATTGCTTTTATAAAAAGCGGAAAACTCCCTGTAATATTCAGTGCAAGAGGTTTTAAAACTCTCTATCCTCCTCTGTATATGGCATTCTGCGGCGACAGAGTGGGCAAAAAAATTTCTCCCATAGGTGATAAAATGGGAGAAAAGATTGGTCCTTCCATCCTTACTATAGCTGATGATAATACTGTGCCTTTCGGCCCTCTTTCAGCCCCTATGGATGATGAAGGAGTTCCGTCACGGAGAACGGAACTGGTTAAAAGCGGAATTCTTAAAGGCTTTTATTATGATCTTACAGGAGCAGAAAAATATAACAGCAAAAGCACGGGAAACGGCATAAAAAGAGCCAGTCTTTATGAAGCATTTAAACTTACGGCTCCTCCCGCTTCCTGGCCGAGCAATTTCATTATAATGCCGTCTGATAAAAGTAAAGCAGAACTGATGAAAAACATAAAAAAAGCTCTTATAGTGGAAGATGTTCTGGGAGCCGGCCAGGGTAATAATATGAGCGGTGAATTCAGCGTAAATGTTGTTCTTGGCTTTCTCTGGGAAGACGGCGAAATAAAAGGAAGGGTTAAAGACATTATGATAGCAGGTAATGTATTCGATGTCTTTAAAAACCTTCTCTGGATAGCAGATGACAGCAGGTGGGAACATTCCTTTTTCGGTATATATAATGTGCCTACCATGTGTTTTGGAGATGTAAATATTGCCGCGAAAATCTAAAAAAAATAACAGAGAAAATATATCGCAGGAAATGTCCGGCGATTCTTCGAAGAAAACAAATCTTTTTGAAGAGGTACCGGAAGATTCTTCCAAAGAACCAAATCTTTTTGAAGAGGTACCGGAAGATTCTTCCAAAGAAACAAAGCTTTTTGAAGGAACATCTGACAGTTCCCGAAGAGAAACACAAACAATCCTGCAGAAAACACTTCAACATTGCTGTAATGAGCCGGCAAACCAGCCCTATATGTCAGTGAATGCACAGGTAGAAGGGGCCATAATGGCTGCCTTTTCTGTAGTAATAGGGCTATTCTCTCTTTTAATACCTTTTTTCATGTTTGTAGGCCCATTACCTTCCATGTTACTTGTAATGAGAAGAGGTGTGAGGGCAGGTTTTCTTGCCACTCTTGTAGCAGGATGTGTATTCAGTTTATTTGCTGGTTTCAGAGAAGGGATTTACTTTGTAGTAAACTTTAATCTTGTAGGTATGGTTTTCGGGTTATGTGTAAGGGCAAAATGGTCTGTCAGTAAAATATTATTTGCAGGTATAGCAATTTACGTAGTAACAACTCTTATGTCATTTTTAAGTTTACAGCTTCTTACAGGTGTAGATTTTGCTACGACAATGGATAATACAATAAAGAGTGTTTCTGCACAGATGGCAGAAATGCAGAAAACATTTAACTTACCGGGAAATGAACTGGAGAAATTAACTGCAGGATTAAAAAACTGGAAGAAGATTATTGTGGCCTCTATGATATTTGCTGCCTGTATAATGACATTTTTACAGTATATAATAGCACAGAAAATATTAAAAAAACTCGGTTATATTATTCCGGTGCTGCCTCCTTTCAGTAACTGGAGGCTTCCATGGCAATATGCATGGGTATTTATTACAGGTTTTATACTGTTTATCACAGGCATGCAAAAAGCGGAGGTAACCGGTTTAAACATGGGAAATCTCCCTGATAACTATTACTTCCTGGTTGGATTTAATATAATAGTTATATGTCAATATTTATATATGGTAATAGGTATTTCCATACTGTCTTTTTATATGAGTAAATATAAATTACATTTGATATGGAAGATTTTGATTATTTATTTATTGATACCTCTCCTGGGTATTATACTTTATGTAGGTCTTTTCGATACATGGATGGATTTCAGAAGACTGAATAAAAAAGTAAGTGGCGGGGCAGTGACCAGTGAAGAGTGAAAAGTGAATTGTGAGTTGTGAAGAGTGAAGAGTGACCAGTAGGGGCGTTTAAATAAACGCCCTGGGATTAAATACGCATCACGCATCACGCATCACACATCACGCATCACACATCACACATCACGATTAATATATTTCCTTAAAAACTGATTTATCAACCTTATAGCCAGAAGCTTCCAGTTTTTTTACATCTTCCCTGGCCTGTTTAAAATCTCCTTTTTTCATATAAGTGAATGCTCTGTTATAATATGATTGAACGGAATTTTTATCAACAGATAAAGCTTCTGTGAAATCGTCAATAGCTCTCTCATAATAATTCATAAGCCCGTAGACAGTGCCGCGGCCGTTTAAGGCTTCAACGGAATGAGAATCAAGTTCTATGGCCTTATTAAAATCTATCAGAGCATCCGAAAATCTGCTCATCTCTATATATACAGTGCCCCGGCTTATATAACCTCCGGCAAAATCAGGATCAATTGTCAGTAATTGATTAAAATCATTAAGAGCATTGTCGTACATACCGGTTTTATAATATATATTTCCTCTGTTCTGATAGGCTTCTACATAATCTGATTTATATTCGATAGCCCCGGTAAAATCAGCTATGGCTTTATCATAATCTTTCAGAATATCATAAACAATAGCTCTGTTATAAAGAGCTTCTGCATAATCAGGTTTATATTCTACTGACATTGAGTAATCGGCAAGAGATTTATTATAGTCTTTCAGAACATCATAAACAAGAGCTCTGTTATAATAGACCTCTGCATAATCAGGCTTAAGTTTCAAAGCCTCAGTGTAATCCGAAATAGCTTTATTATATTCACCTTTCGCTCTGTACAGATTGCCACGATTAAGATAGGCTCCTGCAAGGTCAGGCTTAAGTTTCAGAGAATAATTAAGATCTGCCATAGCCCTGTCATATTCTTTTATTTCCGTATAGATACTTCCGCGGGTGGCATAAAATTCTGCCTTGAATGGTTTCAGCCTTAAAGCCTCTGTAAAATCCGAGAGAGCTTTATTATATTCACCTTTTTGTCTGTATATATTTCCACGATTGGCATAAGCCTGCACGGCACCGGGATATTTCGAAAGAACATCATTCCATAAAGAAAGACTGTCTTTCCAGACTTTACATCTTTCAGCGGTAAGAAAAGAGAAAGACATTATTATTACAACCAGAATTGCTGTGATAAAAGAGCTGATTTTTTTTCTTTCATACAAAAGAAAAAAGCCTTCGGAAAACAGATACAGTAAACCGAGAGATGAAATATACATATATCTGTCATTAATTATTCCCGGATGAAGAGTTATAATCTGACTTACCGG
Organism: Vulcanimicrobiota bacterium; assembly: GCA_040217695.1. Taxonomy (GTDB): domain Bacteria; phylum Vulcanimicrobiota; class SpSt-956; order SpSt-956; family JAKJGF01; genus CALARM01. Next base: position 6,493 of record JBEHWO010000299.1, read on the forward strand.
TAAAATACTTATAAAGAAGAACATAAAACCGAAGATAATCTTGCCTGTATATTTGCCGGAATATATTACAAGCCCAAGGGTCAAAAAAATAATAACAGGAGAAATCCAGAAAATAACAGGTATTTTATTCCATTCAAGATGAGGGTATATAGCTGACAATCTCAGAGGCAGCAGGAATTTATATATGTAAAGCATAATCCCGTAAGATGCTATAAAAATATTATAAATACCCAGTGCTTTTACATCCTCATCCGGTTTCACCTGTGAACCTATAGTAAAAATTATAACTACACATAGACCTGAAAGAATGAAATAAGGAATTTTCTCAAGGATCGTATACTTATTAAATCGTCTGTTTTTAAAATAATCGAAAAGCAATAAAATAAAGGGAAGTGTCATAGCCATTGGTTTTGAAAGAAGGGAGAGTAAAAATAAAAAAAGCGAGAAATAATAATAAATCGTACCATGTTTTTTCTGATAATAAGTATAAGCAATAAGAGATAATAAATAAAAAAAACTGTATAAAACATCTTTTCTCTCCGATATCCAGGCAACAGATTCCACATGAACAGGGTGGATACCGAAGAACATGCTCACCAGAAAAGACCTGCCTCTGTCTTCTGTAATCATAAAGATAAGGCAGAATACGAGCATGGTATTTATAAGATGAAGAACAAGGTTTGTTATATGGTTGACGGAAGGATTAAAACCAAAAAAATGATATTCTATTCCATAAGACAGATGAACAAGGGGGGTATATAGAGTTTGATGGAAAGGCACATTTTTATCGAAAAAAATGTTAAACATTTCTTTTATATTTTCCGGTGATAAATTCCTTATCCCTTTATTACCGGTAATATACTGATCATCATCCCAGTTGGTAAGGCCTGCATTGATAACAGGCAGAAAACTTATGAAGGTTATAAGTAAAATTATAAAAAGAGATAAAAATAATCTTATATCAATACGTTTAAAATTCATTATTTAAATTATTTAGATAAAATGCCTCTCTATAATTTCCATATAAAGCTTTATTCTACGCCATTAAAAATGAAAATTCCTATACGTCTAAATTAATAAGCATAGATTCTGGAGAGCACTCTCGAAAAAACATCTCTCATATCTCTGAGATCTCTTTTAATTGTAGAGAGACTTGTTCCGATACTATAACCTATACGTTTTCTACTTTTTGAATATTCTATAAGTTTTGCTATCTTTTTCTGCCTGCTGTTAAGATTTTTAAGTAACTGTTCTACTGTATCGAGATCATCTATAACTGAAGGATTTCCTGTTTCATAAAGACTTCTTTTAAAATCCATATACATATCCAGAGTAAACATAATATTAGTATATCGCGGAATACTGAAATAATATGCAAGATCTTCTGTAAGTTCTATTGTTTTATACACTTCACATCACTCCCTGAACATATTATACCCGGGAAAAAAGAAAAATAGGCTTATCTGTAAAAATTTGGCCTGTTATATAAAATTTTTTATTTTAAAAAGGATCTGAAAAATACTCTGACGAATATTATAACAAACCGGCAGGCAAAAGAGATTAAGGGAAAGTAACCGGGTGCTTATAAAGGTAAATATAACACCGATTACTCTTTCGTGACGCGTGAGCGCATTACCCGTGACGGAAGTAGATACAATCACAGATTATGAGGTGTCATATCTAGCACTACTAAGGGACTGTAAGAAAATAACTCTGGCAAATTATGGTTTTTCTCCTCGCGTCACGCGTTACGCGTTACGCGTCACGATTGTAAATATGATAAGGTTATTTTTTTACAACCCCTAAGCAGGGGTAAATATATTTTTGTAAATAAACCATGCTGGTAGAGGGATTATTATGAGAGATAAATCTTCTACCGATTTTAACAAAAGCTCTTCCGGCAGCAAAGGGAGAGTTTTTATTTTTGCCGGACAATGTTTTTTTACAGAAAAAAGCCGATACATTCAAATAAGAGAGAATTTATAGCGTATTTGCTGAGATGAGCATAAACAATACATATTTGCTCTCGTGACGCGTCACGTATGACGGGAGAAAACCTTTTATTACATGCTTATGCTCAGGTCAGTAATAA
>JBEHWO010000300.1:0-8562 GCA_040217695.1 Vulcanimicrobiota bacterium
AATAGTCAGCACTATTTTTGATACCATCTTTAAAGAATTTTTCTTCCTCTTCTTCTGCTTTCTTAAGTTTCTCATAAGCATCCAGAAGAGCTGCCTTCATTTCTCCTGCATTATCATATCTATCTTTTATCTTCGTTTTCAGGGCTTTTTTTATTATTATATCGGTATATATAGATGCAGAGAAGTTCAGAGCAAGTACTGTCATAAAATTACCATCCATTTTAGGCGCTTCTCCACTCAGAAGATAATGAATAGTTGCGCCAACGGAATATATATCACTTCTTGGCTCGGCATTACCGGATAATTGCTCAGGAGGGGCATAACCGCTTGTTCCGATTTTTTTTGTGCTGGCCCTGTCACTTCTTATTGCGAAATCAAAATTAAACAGAACTATTGATCGGTCTCTTTCTCTTATAAACAGGTTTGATGGTTTTATATCTCTGTGTATAACAGGCGGATCCTGATTGTGCAGATATTCCAGAATATCACAGAGATTGATACCCCATTTAAGTATCTGTTCTTCTGATATCTGTCCGTAACAGTTTTCAAAATAAGTTTCCAGATCAATACCTTCTATATAATCTATAACCATGAAATATCTGCCATTTTCTATAAAATAATCCATAGTTTTTGGGAGGTTCGGATGACTGAGTTTTGCAAGAAGCTTTGCCTCTTCATTGAATTTTTTACGATAATATGCTTCTTCTTCACCGGAAGAAAGAGAACTTTTTAATTCCTTTACGATACATGGGCCTTCAAGTCTGAGATCATGGGCCATATAAAAATCTCTTTTTTCAAGTGATTTATAACGTTCCAGAATTTTATATCTTTCACAGAGTATAGTAGCAGATTCAAGTAAACCTTCTGTCGGTATGGAAGAGTTCTGACTGCTATATCTTCTTCCTCCCGTAGCTCTTCCGAGATCAGTAATGGAAACCTTATCCAGAGAAGAAGTTTTTTCTTTATCCGGATATTTTATTTCTTCTTTTAAAGGTAATGGAGTTCCTACTTCGGAAATTTTTAAATTCTGAGAATTTTTATCCTTTTCATTCGCAAAAAAAGCCCATTTTATACCATCTTTTTCCGTCCAGTTACCGTCAAAAAGATATTTTTCTACACCCTTGTTGTCTTCTTTCATAAAATAATCACCTGATTCGTAACGCGTGACGCGTAACGGGGTTATATCCCTGCGCATCACACATTACGCATTACGATGTTGTAGTTATGAAACTACTGACCTGAGCATAAGCATGTAATAAAGGTTTTCCTCCCGTCACGCATGACGCGTTACGCGTCACGAGAGCATATCTGTATTATTTATGCTTACCTCAGTACATTATATTATAACAGTCTGTTATGTTTTAATCAATAGAATTAACCTGACATTTCGCCTGTAGCAGGAATTTGTTTACTCAAATAGAATTGTCATATAAATCCGGTTTTATGTTTATACCAGGGATAATCCCCGCGTCACGCGTCACGCGTCACGATTTAAAAGGATAATCCCCGCGTCGCGCGTCACGCGTTACGCGTCACGATTTAAAAGGATAATCCCCGCGTCACGCGTCACGCGTCACGCGTCACGATTTAACAATGAATTTAATCGATAAGATTCTTAAAGAGAGATATAAGATTACGGAAAAAATCGAATCAGGCGGTATGGCAGTTGTATATAAAGGTACAGATCTTCTTCTGGTAAGAACGGTTGCCATAAAGGTTCTGAAAGATAGCTTTACAAGAGATAAAGGCGTGCTGGAACGTTTTTACAGAGAAGCCAGAGCAGCAGCAGGTTTATCTCATACGAATATTGTAAGTATTTATGATATAGGCAGGGAAGACGACCTTTATTTTATTGTTATGGAATATATGTCAAACGGTACTCTTGAAAATGTTATGGAAAGAAAAAAAGAACTTTCCACGGAAGAAGTCATAAAATATGGCATTCAAATCTGCCGGGCTCTGGATTATTCCCATCAGAAAAGAGTGATACACAGAGATATAAAACCTCAGAATATTATGTTAACGGAAGAGAATCAGATAAAAGTAGTAGATTTCGGTATTGCACGGGCTGTTGATTTACGTGATATCACTCAGAGCGGCGTAATTATGGGGTCTGCTTATTACTTCTCTCCAGAACAGGCATCAGGTAAAACTGCCACAGAACGTTCCGATATATATTCCCTTGGCGTACTCCTTTATCATATGTCTTCAGGAAGATTGCCTTTTGACGGAAATAGCCTTATGGAACTTGCCGGAAAGCATATTAAAGAGAATCCGAAATCTCTCAGAAGTATAAACCCTTCAATACCGGCTGATTTGGAGAAGGTAATACTGAAGTCTATGGAAAAAAAGCCAGAAAACAGATATGCTTCCGCTCAGGATTTTCTGAGTGACCTTCAGGCATGTGCCGCTTCTATAGACGGACTGGAACTTGAAAATATAAATGACAGACCATACAGTGAAACTGTTTCTCCTGAAAGTGACGGAGGAGATAGTACATTTTTTTCGGAAGACTATGAGAAACAACTTCAGAGTGATACGGATACATCTGACGAAGAGGAGATAATATTTACTCTTGATGACTTGAAGCAAAGAAAAAAGACGACGAAAACTATTCCTTTTTATTATTTTATTCTTTTTTCTCTCATCATTATTTTTATTACAGGTATTACTATGGGGATTATATGGGCTATAAAGAGGCCTGTTCCTGTCGAAACTCTCGTTTCAGTACCTGATATAAAGGGCAGAAAAGAAAATCAGGCCAGAGCAAGTCTTGAACAATGGGGACTTGTACTTGGCGATGTGAAAACAGAATATAACTATGATATTATGAGCGGTGCTATTATATCTCAGAAACCTGAAGCAGGTACCACTGTGAAGAAAGGAACCGTAATTTCTGTAGTAGTAAGTTCCGGCTCCAGAAAGGTCATTATACCATATGTGGTTCAAATGAATCTTTCAGATGCTCAGCTAAAGGTAAGCCAGAAAGGACTTACATTGACTGTAGTTAGTGAAGAATACCATGAAGATTTGAAGCCAAACTATATTATTTCACAGGAACCTCCTGCAGGTACAGAAGTGGATGGAAAAACAGTGGTAAAGGTTGTTATAAGTAAAGCAAGAGAAGGTATTTCTGTACCGAATCTTAAAGGTTTATCAAAAAAAGCAGCAGAAGAATTACTTGCACTTCAGGGGTTAAAACTCCTTGTATTAAGGGAAGAAGCTCATAAGAAAATAAAAAAAGGGAAGATTATTTCTCAGGAACCGCCGGTAGATACGCTGGTTGAAGGCAATTATACTGTTAAAGTTATTTTAAGTTCCGGCCCTGTTGTAAATTCACCTGAAAATAATAAAATAATTGTACCGGAGCTCCTTGCCAGAACACTGAAAGATGCAAAAAATACTGCAGAACAACTGGGACTTACCCTTGTAACCAGATCTGATGAAGGTAATATAAATGATGATATGATTGTTTCTTCTCAATCTCCTGTTGCAGGAACAAAAATTACTAAAGATAAAAAAATTCAGGTGAGCGTAAAATCAAAAGTTATAATAGTAGAAGTTCCTGATGTAAGAGGTAAACTTTTGATGGACGCAAAAAATGCCCTTCGTCTTAAAGGTTTATCAGCAGGAAATATAAGTGAAATGTTATCGAATGATTTAGTTCCCGGAACAGTTTTACAGCAGGAACCTCTTCCTAAAACTCTTCTTCCTACAGGCAGTTCTGTGGGACTTGTTGTATCTAAAACTCAGGATAAATCACTGGTCATTGTGCCATCTCTGGTAGGTATGAATGTTAATGAAGCAAAATTGCTTCTTGAAAAAAAAGAACTCCTTACCGGTTCAGTTATAATTCAGCCTTCCGAGGAACAGACGGGAATTGTTCTGTCACAGCAACCGGCAGGAGGAATGTCAGTTAAAAAAGGAACAGAAATTAATCTTATAGTCAGCAAATAGACATACCTCGCGTTACGCTTACGCGTGACGCGTCACACGAATATGGGGTGAATGGGATTGTGAAAAAACGTAACATAAATATATTTTTGAATTTTTTTATATCTATAATTGCTCTTCTCGTAGTTATAGTGACTATTTTGAGTATTACATACATAGGGTGGAATTTTTATAATGATCTCTTCGGCAAGGTTACAGATATATCTGTTCCCTCTGTTATAAATATGGATATTATAGAAGCCAGACAGAAACTGAAACAGGCAGGTCTGGAGATAGAAACACAGCAGAAATACAGTGATACTGTTCCCAAAGATATGATTATTTTCCAGAAACCTGAAGCAGGACGGAAAGTGAAAGTCGGAAGAAAAATTTTTGTTATAGTAAGCCTTGGATGTGAACTTGTGAATGTGCCAAATCTGAAAGGTCTCCCGTCCCGTGACGGAGAAATAAAGATAAATGAACTGGGCCTCAGGTATCTTGTTGAAAAAGAAGAACCTCATGATACTATTCCGAAAGGGATGATTATAGAGCAGAATCCTCCTGCCCTCAGTCAGGTTCCAAGGAATACAACCGTTCAGGTAATGCTCAGTACCGGCCCTGCAGTTCCTGTAGCAGTACCTGATTTAATAGGTCTTACTCTGGCAGATGGAAGAACTGCCATAGAAAATTCCGGTTTTTCTCTCGGAAAGATTGTATGGCTTGAAGATAACAGATTTAAGCCGGGTATGATACTGACACAGTTGCCTCCTGCAAAGGAAAAACTTAAAACCGGTTCTCTTATAAGTGTAGAAGTTACTGCAGATAAATATCCGGAAAATAAGATATATTTTCAACAGGATTTGCTCACAATAATGGTTCCTAAATCTGACACAGATAAAGAAGTCGAAGTTGAGGTCGTCGTATCGGACCGTTTCAGTACAGGTAAAGTTTACCATGCCTTTCATAAAAGCGGAGAAAAAATAGAAATTGCAGTAAGCAGTCTCGGAAACGGTCATGTTGAAATATTTTTTGACGGTGCCCTTGAAGTAAAAGCAGACCTTTAAAGGGTGAGTCGTGAGTCGTGAAAAGTGAAGGGTGAAGAGAGTTTATAGTTGAAGGTTTATAGTTGAGAGTCTGGTGCTAAACCCGCAACCATCAACCCTTAACTCTCAACTTATGTAACGCATCACGCATCACGAAACCACCCGTGACGCGTCACGCGTTACGCGTCACGATCTTATATTAATGAAAGGAAACTTTATGACAGATAAAAACATTAAAATTGCTCCTTCTTTGCTTTCGGCGGATTTTTCCTGTCTCGGTACAGAAGTAAAGAGTGTGGAAGATGGAGGCGGCGATTATATTCATTTTGATGTAATGGACGGACACTTCGTTCCAAATATAACCTTCGGTCCTTCTTTGATTAAATCCCTGAGAAGATTTTCTTCTCTTGTGTTTGACGTTCATCTGATGATAGAAAAACCGGAAAGATATATAGAAGATTTTGTTAAATCCGGTGCTGATATTATTACAGTCCATGTAGAAACATGTCCTCATCTCCATAGAACATTACAGATGATAAGGGATTCAGGCGTAAAATCTTCTGTATCTCTTAACCCCGGTACAGATCCATTTTTTCTGGATTATATCTGGGATAAGGTTGATATGGTTCTTGTTATGAGTGTTAATCCGGGATTTGGAGGTCAGAAGTTTATTTCATCGTCCCTGAAAAAGATTGAATGGATATACAGGCGCATCAAAGATGAGGGTTTAAATGTGGATATAGAAATCGACGGAGGTATAGGACCGGAAAACGCAAAAGAAGTTGTAAAATCAGGATGTAATATACTGGTAGCAGGTTCTTCTGTGTTCGGTAAAAAACCTGTCCTGTCTGCAATAAAATCCATACGTGACAGTATCAGATGAAATCTATTATAAGGCCGGTATATTATAAGGACCTCTCTCTTTTTGAGAAAATATGGAAGGATTTTATTTTATCAGAAACCTCTTCGGAAGATAGATTTCTGCATCCTCTCAGGCTTTCATGTGCCGGTTTTATTACAGGTAAATTCTTGAAATCTATTCTGGGAGAACCTTCTTTCTGGGATAATTTTTTGGTCTACGAAGTTGATGGTACGATTAAAGGTTTTATGGAAGTATGCCCTTCACCCGGAAAATCAGATGGGCTTTTTATAAAAAATTTTGTAATTTCTTCTTCATACCGTAACAGAGGTCTGGGAAAAGATTTTTTATATGATATAATAGACAAATTTTCTGCACATGGCATCAGGGAATTTTATCTTGAAGTCAGAAAAGATAATCGTGCTGTTAATTTTTACAGAAGAGCCGGTTTTTTTAACAGAGGTTCAAAATACTATATGATTTTTACCTCACAAAGTAATAAAATAATCACTGAAGAACAGGAAGGATTCAAATTATGGGTACCTTATCTGGATACGCACAGATTAAATGACTTTATGAGAAAATCTACTGCACTGTCAGAATGCCTGATACCATGCTTTCCTGAATATAATTATATAGAACATTATATGGATAATCTCATCTTGAAATATAAAAGAGAAAAACTGGAAGTATATATGCTGGAGATAGATAATGTTATAAAAGCCTCTTCGGTAATTTATTATTACTTCAAACATAATAAGGCACTTATGGACATAATATTTGACACAGCAATCCCTTTTAGTTTAATTGAACAATTTCTTAAACTGATCATTAACAGAATAAAATCAGGTATAAATGTTATATTTTCTTTTAATGATATGCAGAAAACAGCAGGGAACCTGCTGGAAAAACTTGGCGGGAAAATATACAGAGAAAATATTTTGATGAAATATGTGATCGACAGGTCGTAATGTGTAATACGTGGAAATGATTATAAAATTATCTGTTGCAGTACTAGTAGACATCCACAATGATTAAGATATGTGTCATTGCGAGGAGCGATAGCGACGAAGCAATCCCATCGGATTGTTTTCTAACAGTGGGATTGCTTCGCTTCGCTCGCAATGACGAGGTTTACACATTAAAATCATCGTGGTTAACTACTAGTAAGAAAGGAGATATTTATGCTTACCTTATCAGATGTGGAGCATGTGGCCCGTCTTGCTTCTCTGGCACTTACTGAAGAAGAAAAAAAGCTCTTCTGTCAGCAGTTAGGTGAAATTCTGGATTTTGCCAGACAACTCGATGGAATTGATACAGATGGAGTAGAACCTACATTTCACTCCATTCCTCTGACAAATATATTCAGGGAAGACAGATTACATATGTCTATGGACAGAGAACTTGCTCTTTCCAATGCCCCTCAGAGGGAAGAGAATTATTTTAAAATACCCAGGATTATCGGAGAAGATGAATAGAGAAATAATCATATAAAGGTTTTCCTCACGTCACGCGTTACGCGTTACGCGTCACGAGAGCATTATGCTTACATCAATAATAACTGACATTAAGGAGGTTTATTTATTGGAACCGTTATATAATTTTACATCATATCAATTGAGAGAAAAACTTCTATCCAGGGAAATTTCTTCTGAAGATATAGTAAAATCTGTTTATGAAAGAATAGAGGAATATGACAGTAAAACAGGAGCTTTTTTATGTGTCTGTAAAAAAGAGGACCTTTTAAACAGAGCAAGGGAAATAGACAGAAAAATTGCTTCACGTGAAATAACAGGAAAACTGGCAGGGATTCCTGTCGGGATAAAAGATAATATGTGTGTAAAAGGTATGAATACTACATGTGGCTCTAAAATACTGGAAAATTTTGTTTCTCCCTATGATGGCACTGTTATAAAAAAACTCATTGAAAACGGTGCTATTATAATGGGAAAACTTAACTGTGACGAATTCGCCATGGGGTCATCCAATGAAAATTCTGCCTATCATCCTGTAAAAAATCCATGGGATTTCAACAGAGTGCCCGGTGGTTCCAGCGGAGGTTCTGCCGCATCTGTAGCTGCTTCGGAAGTTATTGTATCTCTTGGTAGTGATACAGGTGGTTCCATAAGGCTTCCTGCATCTTACTGCGGTGTTGTAGGACTTAAACCGACTTATGGCAGAGTTTCAAGATATGGTCTTGTAGCTTTTGGTTCTTCCCTGGATCAGATAGGCCCTCTTGCCAGAGATGTAAGAGATGCTTCTATAATGTTAGAAGTAATCTCCGGATATGACAGACATGATTCTACTTCCATAAACAGAGAAGTACCTGTTTATGAAGAACTTATTGAGAGAGATGTAAAAGGTCTCAGAGTTGCCTATCCGGCCGAATTGCTCGGAGAAGGTATAGATGGGAAAGTAAAGGGGAGGTTTTTTGAAACAATAGCTTTATTTGAACATATGGGCGTAACATGTGAAGAAATTTCTCTTCCTCTCCTGAAATATGCTCTCCCTGTATATTATATTATATCCTCGTCAGAAGCCAGTTCCAATCTTGCCCGTTTTGACGGAGTTCGCTATGGTTACAGGGATTTCGAAGGGAAAGATATTTTTTCTATGTATGAAAAAACAAGAAGTGCTTTCGGATCGGAAGTTAAAAGAAGAATTATGCTCGGCACCTATGCACTCAGTGCCGGCTATTATGACGCTTATTATTTGAAGGCTCAGAAG
>JBEHWO010000301.1:0-8561 GCA_040217695.1 Vulcanimicrobiota bacterium
ATCCTCTCTGTTACCTGGCAGAGAATTACTGGATGAAACATTTGCAGCCAGAAATTCTGACAGAGAAGAGAAAAAAACGGCAGAGAAATATTCTGTGGAAGAACTTGACCCCGGTAAGATAAAACTGGATTTTCGTGCTCTTGATAGAATCTGCCGCGGAACAGGAATAAGATATAAAGAAGCAAAAGATGCCCTTATTCAGGCACGGGGCGATTCCGTAAAAGCCATTGAAATCATTGCCACAAAAAGAAAAGGCCTGGATGTCACTATGGAACCGGACATATTACATGAAGATATATTCCCTCCTGAAAATGTGGCTCAATCCGGAGACAGCCTCTGGGCCAGATTGGTCAATGGTATTTTACTGATTCGCAAAAATGAAGAAGATTTATTTACTTTTCCTTCTATCTTGCTGTTTTCATTAATTTTCGTTCCTTTTCTTATATTTTTTGTTAATTTTTTAATTTTTCCCTCTGTACTTATATTTTTACTCCTGATCTCTGCCTATTTCTATTACAATCTGTCTTTTGAGCTCCTTGATAAAGATGCCTTTGAATTCAGAAAGAATATAGAAATGACATTGCAACATCTCGGTAATATTCCTGCAGAACAGATGTTATCAAACGAAAGTTCTTTACCGCTGGCTGAAGATATAGTGCCGGCAAAGAGAGAGAGGAAAAAAGAAGTATCTCCTGTTCCTGAACAAAAAGCAGAAGAAACCCTGTCTCCTTCCGAAGATAAAGAAGATGAAAAATCAAGTGCAAGAGAAAGAGCTGCCAGAAGACGGCAGGAAAGAGAGAAGAAAAGAGAGGAAGAACCGGCTCCGGCACCTGTGGAAGAGAAAGATGCAAAAACGAGAGCCGTTCCAGTTAAAACTGAAGAACCGGCACAGGCTCCTGCAAAAACAGAACCTGATGAAGAAACCATTAAATATATATGTTCCAGAGTTGAAGGAATAACACCTGAAGAAGCAGCACATGCTCTTGAAGAAGAAAACGGCGATCAGGCAAGGGCTGTAATGAGTCTGAAGAAGAAGAAAAGAGCGGAACGTAAATCGGCACCACCGGAAGAACCACAGGATGCTCCTCCACCTGAGGAAAAACCCGCTTCTGCTACTCCTCCTGCTTCAGACGGCAAGATTTATGACCAGGAAAAGATAGATTATGTGTGCAGACGAACCAAAGTTACTCCTGAAGAAGCCGTAAAGGCTCTTGAAGAGAAAAACGGTGACGAAATAGAAGCAGTTATGAGCATTAAGAAGAATAAGAGAAAACAGAGAAAGTAATTACAGTGAGCAGTGAGCAGTGACCAGTAGAGCTTATTTGTATTTTACAGTATGGTCTTTTACATTAAACTAAAATCTATGGTAACTGATAACTGGTAACTGGTAACTGCTCACTGATAACTGGTAACTGAAAAAGAGGTGTATTATTGATGAAAATACCATCTGAAAAAGAACTGGAAAGATATAGACAAATTCTCTATTCTGAAATAGTGGATAATGCGATTAAATGGGGACAGGGTATTCTTATGGACGGAAGTCCTGCAGGATGGACTGTTGATCTCAGAGAAGCCATACTTACTCCTGAACTTGCTCATGTTATTTCACAGCTTTTTATGCCTCTTATTGACAGATACCGTCCCGATTATGTGGCAGGTATGACTGTTGCAGCAGGATGCCTGGTTTCTCAGCTTGTCCTTTTAAGCCATATCAGGGGAGTTCCTGTAAAGGGATTGTATATAAGACGGGAACCGAAAACGGACGGAATGCAGAGACAAATCGAAGGACACCTGGTAGAAGGATCTAAAGTTCTTTTACTCGATGATATTATAAATTCCTCCGATGTGGCATTAAAATGTATAGAACAGCTTGTAAAACACAGATGTATACCTGTTGCCCTTGCAGTTATACTCAATTTTCAGAATTCAGGAGAACATGACATAAAGAAACTGGGAATACCACTTCATCATATATTTACTCTCGGTGATATTAACATGAAACCTCCCGCCGGGCAGAAAGATAATACTATGTTTTTACCTGTATGGAAAGCAGGACCTGTTAACAGCGGAGCCTATTATGCCCCCAAGTCCGGCCCTGTATCAGGAGAAGGAAGAATATTCCTGGGAAGTGACAGGGGCTATTTTATCTCTCTTCATTCAAACGGATTCCCTGACTGGTTTTTTCCAGTAAGAGAAACATACAGAGGTATACAGGTCAACCCTGTTTACAGAAAAGGAAGGGTTTATTTCGGAGCTTATGACGGGTATACATACTGCCTTAAAGCTTCTTCCGGAAAGGTAATGTGGAAACAGAAATGGGGCGACTGGGTAGGATGTTCTTCACCTGTATTTGCTCCGTCAGAAGATTTATTTTTTATAGGTATTGAATATGGAGCACACGGGGGAGACCTCTGCGCTTTTAACGGTAATGACGGAACCCTTAAATGGAGATTTAAAACAGGCGAATATGTTACATGTGCCCCGGGAATCAACAGTAATACAAATACTGTTTTTGTCGGTTCCCTGGATAAAACCGTTTATGCTCTTGATTTGCATGAAGGAACTGAAAAATGGAGATTTCTGACAGACGGAGATATTAAAGGAGGTATAACGACAGATTGTACCACTGATTACTGCTATTTTACCTCTTATGACGGTCATTTATACTGTTTGAATAATACAGGAGAAACTGTATGGAAGAGAAAACTCGGCCACTGGCTTTACAGCCGTCCTGCCGTAAGTAATGACATGGTTTTGATAGGAACGGAAGCAGATTACATATTCTCTCTCAATAAGATGACAGGGAAAATTATATGGAAAAGGTGTATGTCCGACGAATGGAAGATGTGTGCCTACCCTGTTATAAAACCTGGGAGAGTTTACGCGGGAAGTTACGGAGGAACAGTATATGTAATGAGTCTTTATGACGGCTCTATTCTCTGGTCATTTAAAACAGGAGGACCTGTTATGGCTCCCTGCGGGATTTTCCCGTCACGTAAAATACGTGTGGATAAACCTGTTCTGAAACAGGGAAAACTGAAGAAAAATACTTTTAATGTACATGGGGACAGACTATATTATCCGGGGCCGGCAGGACTTACACATATATTTAACAGTGATGCCACAAGATTACTGTGGAGTGTTTATTCGTTACAGGAAGAAATACCGTCATACAGTAATACTCTGGTTGCAAGTTCGAATGACGGCTATATTTACTGTTTTGTGGAAATTTATAGATAGTCACATGTTATGCGTGACAGGAGATTGAACTATGTTTAACTTCGAAAAAAATAAAAAAATACTCCATGAAAGAATATTAAATAACAGTATTAAATGGAATCAGGGGCTCCTTCGAGGATCCGGCAGACCTGCAGGATGGACCATTGATATGAGGGAAGATATATTGGACCCTTATTATTCCAATATAATAGTAGAAATTTTTATGGAATGGATAGAGACTTATAAACCGGATTATGTAGCAGGACCTGCCATAACAGGAGGATTTATTGCTTCTCAGATAGTTCTTCTCAGTCATCTTAAAGGTTCTTCTTTGAAAGGACTTTATATAAGGAAAAAACCTAAAATAAACGGCCTTCAGAGACAGATAGAAGGGCCTTTGAAGAAAAACTCTACTGTTGTTATAGTTGATGATGCCATTAATTCCGGAGATTCCGCTCTGGAGGCAATAAAACTGCTTTCCGGAGAAAGATGTGTTGCTGTCGCCTTTCTTTCCATACTGAATTTCGAAAGTAAAGGTGCTGCATGTCTGAAGAAATTAAATATACCGCTCCATTATATATTTACTGTAAAAGAAATGTCTCTGAAACCTTCTTACCCTGATAAATCAGAGCTTTATTCTCTGTGCTGGCAGGCAGGTGCCGTTACTTCCGGGATGTACAACAGAATTCCGTCAGGTTCTCCCGTTTTTTCAGATAAAAAGCTCTTCCTCGGAAGTGATTTCGGACGCTTTCTGGCAATCAATCAACCGGGAAATCTTCAGTGGTCTTTTGATACCCATGAGAATCAGCCTGTTTTTACAGACCCCCTGATCGAAAAAGGTAGAGTCTATTGTTCTTCCCGTGACGGCTCTCTTTACTGTCTGGACTCTTTAAAGGGAAATCTCCTGTGGAAATTTAAAGGGCCCTCTCTCTCAGATACTTTTTCTCCTGTTATGTCAAGGGACGGAAAGATAATTTTTACCGGTGGTTTATTTTCTGACGGTTCCGGTTTTTTATGTGCCGTAGATCCTGTGAAAGGACAAACCATATGGAGTTTTACCCCTGAGTCCGGTATCAGAGCTACTCCTGTAATATCTGATAATCTTGTAATTTTTGCATCTTTAGACGGAAGTGTTTACTGTTCAGATATGGCCGGCACTGTTAAATGGAGATTGCCTTACGGAATTATAAACGGTATGGCTATTGATGATAATACAGACAGTGTCTGCTTTTTTTCTGACGGTTTCTTTTGTTCGGTTGATATAATCAGGGGCAGTGAATTATGCAGGAGAAAACTTTCTTCTCTTCACTATTCCACTCCTGTAATAAAAGGTGATAGGATTGTAGCGTCTGCTTCATCTGATTTTATATTTTGTTTTAACAGGTCAGGTAAAATTTTATGGCAGACCTGTCTTGGTGATAACTGGTCTATGCCGGCTTATCCTGCAATTTTTAATGACAGAGTATATGCTTCTGACAGCACAGGAGAGATTTTTGTCTTAAAACTTGAGAACGGCCAGATGATCTGGAATTTTTCCACAGGCAGTCCTGTCACATCATCCCCTCTGGTTTTATCCGGTGCCTGTAATCTAAAATTTCCTTTCCCTGATTTTAAAGAAAAATCGTTTAATATTTATGGAGATAAAATATATATACTGAACAATTATGGTTTTATAGAAGCATATACTTTTGATTTGACCGGGCTTTTATGGAGTGTAAAGTATTTTAATATTTCATCTGAATATAAAACCCTTTTGTTTGTCACATGCATTAATGGTTATATATATTGTTTTGCTGAAGTAAAATAAAATTAAAAAAAAATATCTTATAAAATTCCCTTTACATTTTTATATAATGTAGTGATAATAATTAACAAGTGGAAAAGCACTATTTTAACAACAGCTATTTGTTATAGTAAGAAAATGAAAAATTACATAAGGAGAGTGTTATTTAATGGGAAAAATAGGCGGAAGTAAATCATCAGGTTCAGCCAGCAGAGCGAAATCTTCTTCTTCAAAGAAATCTCAGACATCGAAAACTCAGAAGCCAAAAACTTCAGAAAAAACTAAAGGAGCAGAAAAAACTAAAGGAGCAGATAAAGCCAAGGAAGGTAAAGAGGCAAAAAAAGGTGAGGAAGCTAAACTTTCAGATGATGCTAAAAAAGAAATAAAAGAAGGAAAAGAAGGAAAAGAAGGAAAAGAAGGTTCTGAAGTAAAGCCAGGTGAAGCATCGGGGACAAATGCAAGCGGAACTCAGGCTACAGGGGCAGATGCAAGCACAGGACAGGCATCAGGTCTTGATGATAAAAAATTGCAGGATATACTGGATGCACTGAAGGATGCCGCCAAGGGAGAAGAGAAGCCAAAGGAAGCCGGCGGTGAAGGCGGCGGAAAATGCGGCGGCGGTGGCGGCGAAGGCGGCGGCGGTGGCGAAAAAGGTAAAGAAGCCGGTGCCGGTGGTGGAGCACCTCAGGCCGGTGGGGCTCAGGGAGCTCAGAATAACCCCAATCAGGGTAAACAGGACTGGGATATGATTATTAATGCCGATTGCGACAGAGTACTTCAGGCAGCAGGTATGGGCGGTATGGTACCCGGTATGCAGGGCATGAATGGTATGAATAATATGATGGGCGGCGGAATGCAGCCAGGCCAGGCAGTTCAGGGAATAGGTGGCGGAATGCAGGCAATGGGCGGCGGAATGCCCGGAATGGGTGGAATGCCCGGAATGGGTGGAATGCAGCAGGGCGGTGGTAATATTGTTCAGGCCAAACAGCAGTTGCAGACAGATTTACAGTCTGCCCAGGGACAGGGATGGCAGCCTCAGACACCGCAATTGAAACAGAAATTACAGATGGCCATGCAGGCCGGTGGCGGTGCAATGGGTCAGCAGCAGGGTATGCAGGGCATGCAGGGCGGTATGATGCCGGGCCAGGCAGTTCCAGGTATGGGAAATATGATGGGTGCAAATCCTATGGGAATGGGATTTTAACATAAAAACAGGGGATTTCCCCTGATTATAACATCAGAAGATCGAAAAATTGAAAGGAGTGTTTATTAATGAGTAAGATAGGTTCAAGCAAACCGAGTCAGACTACAAAGACATCAACAACAAAGAAGGCCCAGACACCGAAAAAGATGGAGGCCCAGAAAGATACCAAGAAGACAGAGGCACCAAAAGACGCGAAAGATACAAAGGAAACTAAAGATCCTAAAAAAGCCGATGAAACAAAACCTGATGAAAAGGTTAAAGATAAAGCTGAAGTCAGCGACGATGCAAAAACAAAAGATGCTTCCGGCGCTGAAGCATCAGGAGCAAATGCAAGTACAGATCAGAAACTGGATGAGATAAAGAAAGCTCTCGAAGAGCTTATGAAAGCCAAAGAAGGCGAAGAAGAAAAGAAACCTGAAGAAGCCGGCGGCGGCGGTGGTGAAGGCGGCGGCGGAGGCGAGAAACCTCAGGAAGCCGGTAAAGCCAATCAGGCGCAGGATGCACAGGCTGCACAGCAGGCAGAGCAGATTGCAAATCAGGTGTTACAGCTCAGCGGCGTAAATCCGCAGCAGGTAGATCAATATCTTAACCAGCAGGCAGGCCAGCAGCAGGGCCAGCAGGGTCAGCAGCAGGTACAGGCTATGCAGCCTCCAAGAGCTCAGGCGTCGCAGAATCCTCAGATGCTTCAGACCTCATTACAGCAGCTTCAGATGATTCAGGGACAGGGAGGAAACATGCCTCCCAAGACCTCTCAGAAGGTTCAGCTTTCGCAGCAGATTGGTCAGCAGTCACTTCAGATGAGCCAGGGTGGCGGACAGATGGCCGGTATGAACCCGGGTCTTGGTATGGGACAGCAGGTTCAGGGTATGGGACAGCAGATGCCAGGTATGCAGATGCCGGGTATGCAGATGCCAGGCATGGGCTTCTAGTAGCCGGTACTTTTCTGTAAGAGTTAAAACAGGGGTTTCAGCGAAAACCCCTGTTTTATTTTGTCTTTACAATACTAAAATTGATAGCCAAATGGTATTAGATAAAACAGGACTTACGCAAAAAACAGGGGAAAACCAGTCATCGCGAGCGAAGCGAAGCAATCCCGTCATGGCAACAGAAAACCATTGGGATTGCTTCGTCGCTTTGCTCCTCGCAATGACAAAATGCGTAACTCCTGATAAAAATTACTGAAGTGAGCAGTGAATAGTGAAAAGCCAGAAAACCTTATCTAATCTGGTTTATAACATATAAAAATATTAATTGCTTATGCTCAGGTCAGTAAGTAGAGGCAGTTTATCTGAATAATTTATGAAGGAATTACAGAATATATGTTGAAAATAAATTCATACATAACCTCATGTGTAACCTCGCGTCACGCGTCACGCGTCACGCGTCACGATCGGAAAGGTTTTCTATGGATCCTTCTATAAGTCTCTGTATGATAGCCAGAAATGAAGAGAAATTTCTCAGAGCCTGCCTGAACAGTGTCAGAGGACTCGTGAAAGAAATTATTCTGGTTGATACGGGATCTACTGATAAAACTGTTGATATAGCCGGAGAATTCGGGGCAAAAATATATCATTTTCAATGGTGTGATGATTTTGCCGCTGCCAGGAATTTTTCCATCGATAAGGCTACAGGAGAGTGGATATTTGTTCTTGATGCAGATGAAGAGTTAGACAGAACAACTATTCCTGAAATAAAAAAAAATCTCATTGGAGCAGATAACGGAACAGCCTATTTTTTTAAGGTTATAAATTATCTGGACGAAAGTAAAGATCCGGGTAATTCTGCAGAAGTCAGAATTATAAGACTTTTCCCCAATAGAGAAGATGTACGTTACAGGAATCTTATTCACGAAGAGATATATTCGAAAAAAGACGGTGAATTGAAGAAAACAGTCTGCAATGCAGTTATTTATCACCATGGTTATACTGACACCCTTCATAAGGAAAGAAATAAAGGTGAAAGAAATATAAATCTCCTTCTTAAATCAATAGAAAAAGATCCGCAAAATCCTTTTAATTATTATAATATCGGTGTCTCGTATTATGTTCAGAATCGTATGGAAGATTGTATAAAAGCATTTAAGACTGCCCAGGAAAAATGTGATTATCCGGCAGAGAGTGTATATCTACCATCGAGTTATTCTCTATGTGCCGCAGCTCTCTGCAGACTTGGCAGGTATGAAGAGGCCAGAGAACAGGCATTGAAAGGTATTGAACTGTCACCTTTGTTTTATGAAGCTCATTTTAATCTCGGAAAAGCCTGTGTCGGGTTGAAACAGAATGAAGAAGCCAAATCTGCTTTTATTATGGCTATTTCTTCTGCATCCAGCAATCAGTTTGCAGTTATGGACAGAGG
>JBEHWO010000302.1:0-8466 GCA_040217695.1 Vulcanimicrobiota bacterium
GACAGATATAGTGTTTTCCATAGACAGTATAACTACGGCTGTGGCCATGACGAATAAAATAAGTATTATATGGATCGGCGGAATTCTGGGTATAATAGGCATGAGATTACTTTCCAATTTCTTTGTAAATATTCTGGAAAAATTCCCCCGTACAGAGGATCTTGCCTATCAGCTGGTATTTTTTGTGGGAACAAAACTGCTTCTGGAATCCCTGAAGGTACCTCTCGGTATAGAAATACACATTTCTCATGGTATTTTCTGGTTAATGATGGCTATCATTGTAATAATAGGAGGATCACTTATTTATAAAGATTATCTGACAGAAAAAGCTACAGGAAAGCAAACGGAAAAACTTTATGACGATCTTATTGCATCTGATATGACCTTTGAAGAAATGCTCGAAACTCAGAAATCTATAAACAGCGACCTGCTGAAATTACTGCTCAGAAAGGATTATATCTGCGTAACATCCAGAACAAGCAGGCTTAAATTAAAGAGACTTATGGAAGAAGTGGACAGCACGGACAGTAGCAAAGCAGGAGCCGGCGCATAATGGTTGTGACGGGTGACGTGTCACGCGTTACCCGTCACGAAAATAAGGAGTTGCTCATTTTGTTAGATGTTCAAAACCAGCAGGACGAGAGAAATATAAACATTCAGAGGGCAGGGGTAAAGAAGGTTCATCTCCCGCTGCAAATACTGGAGCAGGCCGGAACTTATCAGACAGTTACAGCAGAAATATCTCTCTGTGCTGATTTATCAAAAGATTTCCGCGGTACACATATGAGCCGATTTATGGAAATACTCCAGGCATGGAGTAAAGAAAATATGTCAAGCAGGGAAATAAAAATGATTCTTGAAGAGGTTTTAAATAAACTGAATGCTTCCAGGACTGAGATTTCCGTAAGATTCAGATATTTTATAGAAAAACCTGCCCCGAAAAGTCAGTTGAAAGGATTTCTGGATTATTTCTGCGAATTCAGAGGATTTTATGACAGGGATTCTTTCCGTTTCATTCTTGGTGCGGAAGTGCCAGTTACAACAGTATGTCCGTGCAGTAAAGAGATCTCTCAATATGGCGCTCATAACCAGCGGGCCATTGTAAAGGTAAATATCGAATACAGACCGGAAGAATTTATATGGCTCGAAGAACTCATATCAAATATTGAAAAAACAGGCAGTTCTGAACTTTTCCCAATTCTTAAGAGAAATGATGAGAAATATATTACTGAAAGTGCCTATGAGAATCCCAAATTTGTTGAAGATGTTGTAAGGGATATTGTGACGATCCTGAGACAGGATAAGAGATTGTGCCGCTTTGATGTGGAATGTGAAGCTTCCGAGTCAATACACAATCATAATGCCTTTGCTTACCACAGGGAAGAGGTGATCAGTGACCAGTGAATTTTACGCATCACGCATCACGCATCACGCATCACAACATCTGCAGTTCTTTAAGCAATTCCTCTTCGGAAACGAGTTCCGTAGAACAGGTCAGATATATTCTGAGCAGAGGAAGTCTGTTCAGCGAAGGATCAAATGTTTTGTCTACCTTCTGCATCGTTTCAAACAGATTATCTATAAAATATGGAGAAAGCTTACCTTTAAGAGCGGATATCATATCATTAACGTCCGGTGTCCATATCTTTGCTGTGTTTTTATTGCCTGAACCAATTGTAACTTCATCTTTTACATCAATTAACTGTTCCTCTTTCTGCGGGCCTATAGTAACAATATCTTTTGCCAGGATTACTTCTTCTTTCTCGAAAACATCCATGTCACCCGCATTATAGAGGTCAGTCTTTCTTTCATATTCTTCCAGTTCTCTGTTGTACCTGGCAAGTTTTTCATAATAGGACATTTTATGCTGTTTCCCATCCAATTCACTTAGAGCTTTTGCACTTAATGTGACACGTTCTTTTTCCTCCAGGAACAGAGAATTTATACTTGCATTGAAGGGATCGTCAAAATTATGTTCTTCCAGTTTTTTATTACAGTCCTGTATTTCCCTGTAATAATTACTGAGTTTCTCATAATAAGAAAATTTATGCTGCTGACCATCTATATGACACAGGGCTTCCGGACTCGGAGCATATTTATCCTGCGGAACAGTGTCTTCTTCTTTTTTTTCGAATATATCTGTCTGACCCAGTTCATACAGAAGAAGTTTTCTTTCATATTCTGCCCGTTCTGCCTGGTATTTTCGGAGTTTTTCATAATAGGACATTTTGTGCTGTTTTCCGTCCAGTTCACTCAGAGCCTTTGCACTTAAATCAGTTGTTTCTCCGGAATAAAACATGAGAGGTAAAGGCTTATCTTTAAAGGCATCTCTGTCTCCTGCATTGTAGTAGAGCATTTTGTCTTCATGTTCTCTTGTTTTTTTATAGTAATCTTCTAACTCTACGTAATAGGACATTTTTCTCTGATGGCCATCCATTTCGCTCAGGGCTTTTGCAGTCATTTCAGCTCTTTCTTTTGAGTAAAAGAGAAGAGGATCCATTGTTTCTGAAGGAGTATTTGTTTCTTTGTCGTCCTTCCCGTGGCTTTTTGTGTCAAATTCCTGTTTCTCTCTGTAATATTCTTTCAGCTTGATGTAATAAGAAAGTTTGTATTGATTGTTATCAAGACAGGCAAGTGCTTCAACACTGAGATCCATTATGTCGGAAGGTAAATAAAGTTCTCTGTGATCAGACAGGAGGGGGGCATTTTCTCTGTCTTCCTCTGTTGCTTCTTCATGAGGCAGCAGCGATTTACCGGGAGGAAGCTTTACCGTATAATGTCTGTCAAGAGCTTCCATTGCCTGCTGTGCAGGGACAAAATAGGTTATATTGTACTGATTGTTTTCCCCGGAAATAATGGCGGCAGGGCCCTGTTTCCTTTCTCTGTCTATTTCAGCCATTATGTTTATCCCTCCTGAAAAGAAAGACCGAATTTCATCTTTATATATGGCAGTTTCTGTATATTATCCCTTATACCCGGTACATATTTCATATTTCCTGCGGCACCGTATTTAAGTATTGCATGGGCCCATAGCTGTGGATCGAGAGTTAAAAAAGGATTATGAAAAGGATTTTCTCTCAGTTTCATACCGAGCAGGGGAGAAAAGAGTATTTCCTGCATGTTACTTTCATATATATGTTCAAGGAGAGGATCTTTTGAGAAATTCATGCTTTTTTGCCAGTCTTTACCTTTTATTTCTCTTCTGTATGAACCGTCCGGATAGATGGTTTTATCTTCAAATAGACCATCAGGCTCAAACTCTGTAGATAAATGGGCCATCTTACTCTGAGGCCAGCAAAAACATTGCTGTGTTATGCCGTTGCCCCAGTTCTTAAATAGATAACATGTACCGTCAGGGAATTTTATTCCCTGTTTCTGCATATTCTGACCGTATAGAACATCTGAAAGAAGAGTATTGTCAGGATAACGGACTGTTTTTCTCTGCTCTCCAGTGTCAAACCAGGTCGTAGACTCTCTTACACCGTTTTTATAATTTACATTCCTTTTAATAATATTCTCAGGTAATTCCATCATGTCACAGGAGTTACCGTTGGGATGATTTATTATATTTCTTACTGCATTGTTTTTATAGAAATAGCATTTATTGGACAGTCCGTCAGGAGAGGTTTTTTCATATCTGAGAACTTCTCTGTCAGAGAGCCAGGATATACCGGTAGTGCCTTTACCATAGATCTGTGAAATATCTTTACCGGCACCGTTTTTTTCTATTATAGTATTTCTCTCAAGGCATGGAGCATTATAATTGATTTCCATATTTTTTTCAGGGAAATCAACAAGAGAAGCTTTCTTTTTACTGAAAGATTCTTCCAATTTTACAAGTCTCATATCGGGAGAAGTGACGGCACTTTTTCTGATACCTCTCATACTGTCCGTTATCCTGGTATAATTCAGCCTTTTACCTTCTTCAGAGGCGATTGATACATGTTCTAAAGCATTATTACCTTTTTTGTACTTATAAACCATAGAGCCTGTATTGTAATCTGTGTTTTTCTCCATAGAAATGTCTTTATAGTGACTTTTAATGGTTTCTATAGAATCATTCTGTATCATACGGGAAAAAGAAAAATCTCCCGACAGGTCGGAAATATTTTTTTCTTTTATACCTGCCTTCTCCCAGTTTGTAAGTGTCTCAACCAGATTGTTGGAACATGTTCTCTGTCTCTGTTTTATTGAATCTTTTTCCCAGGAAATTCTCTTTTCATTTATTTTTTCACTGCCTGATACGGATGTATCAAGTTGCTTTTCGAAATCTGCAAATCCCGGAAGCTGAAGTGTTTTCCCTCCGTCCTGAACAGAACCGGCCATCATAAAAGATGTATCGGCAATAGCAGCCTGTCTGTCGAAGAAATCCTTTATCCATTTCTGAGAGGTTTTTTGAGATGATGCCGAAAAATCCCTGTTACACTCTGTAACTCTGCCGGGCCATTTTACAATATTCAATCTTTCTCTGTCATTTATCTGTTTTTCCTTTTCCACCGTTCCGTCTTTCCATATTCTTCTTGTATTCTCTATACCATTTCTATCTCTGTATGTTTCTTTTACGGATTTTTCTCTTTTTCCCCTGTTATGAAGATCTGCATCTATGGTTTTTTCTTCGGAAAGTCCTCCTACCCGATTAAGAGAATGGTTATTTCTTATATTATATATATCAGACAGTACGTCATTATAATAACTGTTCAGTTTTTTCTGATCTTCTACTGTCATAGAACCAATCTTACCGGTTCGTTCCATTTCAGTATTTATTAATTTATTTACCCTGGCTTTTCTTATTTCTCTGGCAGAGAAATAAGGAGACAGTGATACCTGCTTTATATCCATTTGCGAAACCTTTCATTGATATCGTGACAGGTGACAAATAACCCGTCACGTAGGGATATCAGGATACACTTATGTCAGAAAATCTTTCTTTATTCCGTAAAATTAATTCTTCTATACTTGCGAGTATATCGTCTGCTTCTTCTGCTTTAAAAAGACCTTCCGATATATGGTCTTTGTTGTTGTCTTTTAAAAAGGCAACAAAATCCCCTGTGCCTTCAATATATAAGTTAAGAGCTTCCAGAAAAAGTTCCCTTACATTTTCCGTCCCCGATATATTTTCGGAGGCACTTTTGTTTTTTATTATCCTCAGTTGTATGAGACTTTTATTCAGGGCTTTTTCTATTTTGACTTTTTCATAAACATCATCTTTAAGGATTTTTTTTCCTAAAACCCTTAAACTGTTAAGTAACTCCATATTTTTACTCCGGATTTTTTTTAGTAATGTGTAACGCGTAATGCGTAATGCGTAATGCGTAATGCGTTACACAGCTTTATTTCATTTATCCTGTTCATTTTTTGCTTCCCTGTCTTCTTCCATTACCTTTTCCCTGAGAGCTCTTTCATAAAGAACGACTCCGATTTTTTGAAGATCTTCGAGCAACATGGCAATACCTACAAAGGTGCATTTGTTAATACCTTCTGCATAAAGGGCACATTCCTTGTTACATGGCCCCTGATTGAACGGACATTTGTTAAACATATCGATTTAATTCTTAACTCCTTTCATTATTGGGCGTAACGCGTTACAGGTGATGTTACCACCTTCGGAGCGAACACTGTTCGTTCCGAAGGTGGGCAGAATATAGTTAATAGTTTCTTTCCTCGCGTCACGCGTCACGATCCCACGTTTTACCTGATCCCTTCCGGCGGTACCGGCGGCGGAGGCGGATCTCCGAGAGGTTCCGGTGGAACTATTTCTTCAAATTCCGGCGGCACTTCAATAGTGAAATGGTTTGGTACCTTCGGCACTTTTTGTTCCAGAAAATTTTCAATATCTCCCATGGTAGGGAAGTAAGGAATCTCAGGCATTTCCGGCGGGGCCGGCATATTCGGTTTCCCTGCTATTTCTATATCTCTTGATACAAAATTATCATCTAACTCCCTGTCGAAGGCCTCATTGAATTCCTCCGGATCAGACGGATTTTCTATGTTGATTTTTGCCATACCGGCAGAATGAGGTTTTTCCTCCGACCTGGCAGGGAAAGATTTTCCGCTTCCGACAGACACCGGCTTATCTGCTTTTTTCTTTGTATCTATGGCAGATATTTCTGCCAGCAAATCATCCAGATTTAATTCAGGTTTTTTATCTTTAAAAGGTTTTGACATTTTTATAATCCCCTTTGGCAGCTATAGTAGTTTCTTATTTATATATATCACGTATCCGGTCATAAAGTAAAGAAGAAAAGATAGTGTTTTTTTACGACAGGTAGATTTACTTTTACTGGAAATTATATCTGTTAATCGATGATGGTGTTGGGTGATGGGTTAAGAAGATCCGGAACCCGGAACCCAACACCTGAGATATTTAATTAATTTTCATTCCTCCCTTCACTGGTAACGCGTCACGATAGTTTATATATATGTATTATTTATGCTCACTTCGGTAATTTAACAGGCTGCCTGCCAGGGCCGGATATCAATCCACATTGAGAGCTGTACTGGGGCCAGCAGTCATTACGTGTACCCTTCTTGATTCTCCTGTGAATGTTCGGAGTATTACAGTATAAAGTAAAATTATCAAATTTATCTGATACCGTATATAAATAATGAGGAGACTTGTCAGAAAGACGTTTCTTGTTATAAAGCTTATTATCCCAGTCATATCTCGCGGGGCATAAGGGAATTTTACCCGGCAATGGCCTGAATGTTCCGCTTTTTACCAGTATTCTGTCAAGAGAAGGAGGATAATACCCTTTATTGTCCTGTGCATAAAGCTCCAGGCTGGATACTATATTTTTCAGATTTGTTTTACAGCCGTTTAAATGGATGTTCTGTTTTATCCTGTAATAGGAAAAACCGATTACGGCAAATATAAAGGCTAATATTAAATTTAATATGACATATTCTATATAATGAGGTATTCCCGCACCTGCTCTGTAAGAAAGATAGGCGATAATTAATATGCTGCAGATTATCTCAAACGCAGCAAAATAAAGCCCTTCCACCGGGTGGCCCGAGACAATAATGCCTGTGGACAGCGCCAGACCTATAACAGGTAAAAACATAACGAATATAATGATACCGAACATTTCTATTGTATTTATAACGGTCTGGTACAATGGTAACGGTTTTTTCTCCGTTGAAGGAGATGAAGACGGAGTAGTTTTTTTATTATTAAAATCTTTCTTCATGATATCTTTAAAACCTTTCATATTATATCGTGACGGGTGGTTTCGTAATGCGTGATGCGTGATACTATAATCGTGACGCGTAACGCGTGACGGGTAAATTTCACTCTTCACTCTTCACTTTTCACTCTTCACTTTTCACTCTTCACTTTTCACTCTTCACTTTTTACTCTTCACTCTTCACTCTTCACTCTTCACTCTTCACTCTTCACTCTTCACTCTTCACTTTTCACTTTTCACTCTTCACTTTTCACTCTTCACTTTTCACTCTTCACTTTTCACTCTTCACTCTTCACTCTTCACGACTCACGATCTTATCTTCTCGAAAACTATAAATTCTCTTCCTCCTTCCGAGCAACTGTAACTGTTCCCGGGGGAGTAAGAAATATATTCGTAAGTCCCTTCTTTATTCAGAGCAATCAAAGTGGACAGGAGATTTTTTTCTTCAATACTCCATATTTTTATTGTGCCGTCTTTACTCCCTGAAAAAATATATTTGCTGTCACGGGAAAAAGAAAGACATGTTACGGGTAATTTATGACCTTTAAAGGTGCCTGTTAACTCGAAGGATTTTCCGTCCCATATTTTAATGAGATTATCTTTCCCGCCGGAAGCTATAAGAGTTCCTTCTTTATTGAAACATACGCATGATACGGAACCGCTGTGTCCTTCAAAGGTATGTATTAATTCTGTTTTAACGCCAGGGGAAAAGATGCGACCTTCCTTTACAGACCACAATTTTACACTGTTATCCTTGCTGCCTGAAAGAATTTTTTTACCACATGGAGAAAAATCTACGGATAAAACGGAATCTCTGTGACCTTCGAGACAGGCTACCTCTTCTTCATCTTCTATATCCCAGAGTGTAATAGTATTACTTGAACCTCCGACTGCCAGCATATCTCCGTCAGGGTTGATATCTATTGCTTCTACAGACCAGTCAGGTACTTCAAAGGTTGTTTCCAGTTCTCCTGTTTCCGTATCCCATAATTTTACGGTTTTATCTGCTCCGCCTGTAGCAATAAGGTCTCCTTCCTTACTGTATACAAGAGAACCTGTAAGTCCTGATTCTTCGCCTACTGTCATATACACTTTCCCTTTATCTATATCCCATATATGTATGTTTTCATCCCAGCTTCCGCTTGCAAGATAGGTTCCGTCTGGACTGTAAGAGAGGGCAGAAACGACATCTGTATGTTTTTCAAGCACTGCTATGAGTGATTTCGTTTTTATTCCCCATAGTTTTATAGTATGATCGGAATAACCTGCTGCCAGTATG
>JBEHWO010000303.1:0-8461 GCA_040217695.1 Vulcanimicrobiota bacterium
ATTTGTAACTTATATGATCCCTATTCAAACAGTTTATCATCGTTTATAAAAAAATATTCTTTAAATAATTTAACTATTGTTTGCCGGGAAAGCTATAGTTTTAATGACAGTGATTTTACCTTGCAGATATTAAATATAATAAATAAATCTCCAGATTTAGTTTTTATAGCAGGTTATGATGTTCAGGCTCTGTCTATGATAAAGCAACTCAGGGAAAAAGGGTTCAAAGGCTATATAATGGGAGGAGATGCCCTTTATACACAGAAAATGATAAATCAGGGAAGAGAATATGTTGATGGTTTTATCTGTACAACATTTTTTCATCCTGATATTTCTTCCGGCGAACCATTTGTAAAAGAATTCAGAAAATGTTTTGGCGGAGGTACTCCTAATCCCATAGCAGCCCAGGCATATGACAGTATAAAATTGATATCCTTTGTTTTAGATGGTTCTCCGGATAGAAATAGTATCCGGAAGAATCTTTCAGAGATGGGCAGTAAAACATTCAGGGGAGTAACGGGAGAAATAAATTTTGCACGGCAGAGAGATGCCGGCAGCTGGATAGTTGTAAAAATTCAGGGAGGTAAATATATACCATTATGAATATACTTTATGTTATTTCGTGTCACGCGTCACGCGTCACACGTCACTACTGAAAAAATGTCTTATTTTGCAAAGGTAGAAAAAGTAGAAGAATATAATATGTTAGGTGAAGTAGAAGTCACACTTAAAATAGAAGGTCTAAAATTAAGGTGTGAAACCAGTGATTTATTTATAGAAGAAATGCACTGCATTGTTGATCTTTATGTAAAACATGGAGAAATAACCAGGACAGCATGCAGAGATTTTTTCCTGGATTTACTTAAACAGGATGATTGTGTTATTATTATAGGTGGTAAAGTTAAGAAAAGGTTGAATAAATATAATTTTTTAATAGAAAGTCTTCTGGATATTGAAATAACTGTTGATGAAGCAATAGAACTTTTTTTGGGAGACTGTGTAATAGTAAAAGGAGTATTACATGCCAGCCTGGCAGATTGAGGTGAAAAATTATGCTATCCACAGGAGATATAATAAAGGGAGAATATAAGGTTATTAAAGTTATTGGTAATGGTGGCATGGGATCTATATACCTGTGTTCTGACGTTAAAGAAAAGGATAAAAAATGGGCCTTAAAGGAAATGAGATTAACTCAGATACAGACAGAAATGCAGGAAAAAGCTATAAAACATTTTGAAATGGAAGCAGAGATCCTCTTAAGATTAAATCATCTTAATTTACCGGCAGTAAAAGAATATTTTAAAGAAAATGGAAATTATTATCTGGTAATGGAATTTATTGAAGGGGAAGATCTTGGAAAATTACTTGACAGAAGTACAAATCCTTTTCCTGAAGAACATGTCTTAAAGTGGGGAACTCAGATAGCTACGGCACTTTATTTCCTGCATATTCAGAAACCTCACCCTGTTATATACAGAGATTTAAAACCATCCAATATTATCGTTACTCCTGAAGGCAATATAAAATTAATTGATTTTGGAATTGCCAGGTTTTTTCAGCCAGGTAAGAAAAAAGATACAATCCAGATGGGTTCACTCGGTTACGCTCCTCCTGAACAGTTCGGAGAAGGTCAGACTGATGAGAGGTCTGATATTTATTCTCTTGGAGTGACATTGCATCAACTGCTTACAAAAAGGGATCCTGTCGAAGCAGATAATCCTTTTAATATTCCGCTGGTAAGAACAATAAATCAAAATGTATCTATTGAACTTGAAAGAATAATACAGAGAGCTACCCAGTTTGAAGCTATAAGAAGATATCAAAAAGTCAGCGATTTAAAAAGAGATTTAAAATCTCTTTATGACGAAAAGCTGAGAAGAGCCAGACATATTTCTCCTTCGACTCAAACTCCTGTACCGGATCAGCCTCCGACTATTGCAATCAGTGCAGTAGAGACAGAAAGTCTTCCTGTTAAGGAAAAAGATCTGGCAGAACAATCTTCTCATGCCGGTAAACCGGCTGAAAACATTATAGAAAAAGTTGAACCTCCTAAAGATATCGGTAAAGATATCGGTAAAGATAAAGGAGATGAAAAGCAGGAGGAAAAAAAATCTGAGAGAAAGAAACAATCTCTTTTTGCTACCATTGTTATTCTTATGTTATTTATTTCTTTACCTGTTACATTATATTACTTAAAGCCTCCATGGGTTATAAAATATTTATCTTTTATACCGGGTTTTCATCCTGTATCTGTTCCGGGCTCAACGCCTTCTCCTGCAATTTTAAATTTAAAAGAACAGGCCCTGATAAAGTACCATGACGGAAAATTTTCAGAAGCGATTGGACTTATAAATGAATCTCTGAAAGTTTCTCCCGGTGATCCTGAAGCTATGATAATTAAATCCAATATAGACCTTGCCATTCAGGGTAATGATAAATTTTCTTTAGGTCTGATAGTATCAGGAAAAGGTAAATATAATTTTGACGGAGAAGCTATGATGAAAGGCGCCTTTCTTGCCCAGAAAGAGATAAATTCTAATTTAGGTGTAAGAGGTAAAATGTTAAAACTGGATATAATAAATGATTTTTCTGATGTAAACCTGGCCTTTAATAATATGAGCCTTATAAAATCAGAAAATCTTACAGCAGTGATTGGTCCCGATGATTATATTGTAGATATGTCTGTTGCACCTTTATTCAGATCTTCAGGCCTGTTACAGTTCACTCCCTGTTTATCTATGAACCAGAAGGATAGACCTTTTACATTCGGATTAGCTCCTGATAGAAAAAGTGAATTAAAAGCTATATACAATTTGATATATAAAAAGCTAAATAAAAAGAAAATTGCTGCTATTTATGACATTCAAAACCCGTATTTTTTCGAGTTAAATTATATTTTTAAAGAGGAAATTTTATCGAAAGAACGAACTATAATAAATGATATCTTGGTCAGAGGGGATATTGTCCCGGAACAAAAGGAAATAAATAGAATATTAAATAGTCTGGCTATAAGCAAACCGGAAGTTATTTTATTTTTTTCTTCACCTTATTTGATAAAGCAGCTTGCCCTGGAAATCAGGAAGAAAGATAAGAATGTTATTTTTGTTACAGGACACTGGGCTATGTCCGGCCAATTAATATCAAATGAAAATGATGTAACAGAAGGTCTTTTGTGCCTCTGTCCTCTATTGAAAGATGAAGAAGGCTTTATAAAGAAGTACAGGGAGGTGTTTTCTGATAATGTAACCTTACGAGCAATACAGGTATATGATACTCTTATCTTATTGAAAGAAGCTATTAATGCCAGCGGGTTTCGCAGAGAAGATATCAGGTCTTACCTGATGGCTCTGGATGTAAATAATCCTTACCAGGGGAAAAGTATTAAATTTTACTTTTCTGACAGGGAGAGTCATAAAGAGACCGGGTGGAGAGTTTTACAGATTATCAATCATGATTTTACTATCCACATTTCTGAAATATAAAAAAGATCTTTTAATTATATTTGAAATATGTTAAAATGTATTTTTATGAAGCCCTTAAATTTATTAACAGGGGGGGTGTTTACCTGGTTTTAGATTTGCTAAAAAGGGCTAGGACCTGCAAAAATGGTCTGGTAGCATAATTTAGCCGGGTATAATTCTTTGAAATGTCCTGATTGCGGAACGGAAAATCTCGATGGAAGTGTGTTCTGTGATGACTGTGGTGCAAATCTTAAACAAGACAGTGTTGTTACAGAGAATGTTATTAATTTATTGCCTAAAGAAGAAGGTAATATCTTGAAAGATACCTATGAGGTAGTATCTTTATTAGAAAAAGGGGTTATAAATAAATATAGAGCTGTAGATAAAAAAACAAATAAAGAAGTTTTAATTTTAGAACATGAGTTCAGGCCCAGACCTTCTGTTGTTGATGTAGAAAGTGAAGAGATACCAAAAGTTACAGCTCCTTTAGAGGAAGACCCTTTTGGACGTATTTTTGAATTAGTGAAAAATTTCGAACATAAAAATTTAATTAAAATATTAGATTATTTTCAGGATAAAGGCAGATCGTATCTTGTAGAAGAGTTCTTTTCTACAGAAAGTTTCTTCGATAAAATTTCACAGGAAGATTTTAAACCCGATGAATTACAGGTAATGAAATGGGGCATAGCTCTGTGCAATGCTACAGGTTATATTCATAAAAATGGTCTTATACATAGAAATTTACAGCCAGTTACTATACTCATAAATCCTGATATGGAAGTAAAAATTTCAGGTTTTGAAAGGGCGAGATTAAAAACAGAAGCTAATATTGATATAATGGTAAACCACGGTTTCACTGCTCCTGAAGGATTCGGTATCGGACAGGTTTCTGTTAATGAAACGTCTGATATTTATTCTCTTGCCTCTATTATGTACAGGCTTGTAACACGTTATAAACCCGGTGTTGATCAACAGGGACCATATATGACCTTTCCGTTTTTTAAAGATATAGGTGTAAAAACCTCTTATCCTGCCTTAGAAAAGCTTCTATTAAAGGCTCTTTCAGGGTCTCAGGAAAAAAGACATCAGAGTGCTCACGAATTGGAAGAAGAGTTAACAACAGTTTTGGAAACACCTCCTGTAAATTATATAGAAAAAGGGGCATACATACGTATCCGCGGTTCTATGAAGACCAATGTGGGGAAAGTAAGGGAGATAAATCAGGATAGTATGCTCAGTATGCAGCTTACTATGAATGAATGTTCTCAATATACTCAACCTCTTTTATTTATAGTTGCCGATGGTATGGGCGGAGTGGCAGACGGAGAAGTTGCAAGTTCTATGGCTATTCGTCATGTGTCTGCCAGTGTTTCAAAGCTTCTTCTTGATAGGAATTGTTCTTTCCCTCTCGATAGTAATATACTTGCCAGTGCTGTTGAATATGCCAATACGGAAATATATAATTATTCACAGCAGGAACAATCCAGAAAGGGAATGGGTTCTACTATAACATCGGCTTTGCTTATAGGAAACAGACTTCTTGTAGCCCATGTGGGGGATACAAGGGCTTATATAATGAATAGTAAGGAAATAAGGCAGATAACAGAAGATCATTCTCTTATAGGACGTCTTTTGAAAATGGGACAGCTTACGCCGGAGGAAGCAAAAAATTCACCGCAAAAGAACCTTATATACAGGGCACTGGGAACCAATCCTCAGGTAGAAGTTGATAGTTATGAAGAAAAAATGGAACCGGGCGATATAGTTTTAATATGTTGCGATGGTTTATGGGATTATTTTAGCAATGAAGAATTACATAAATTAGTAAGCAGATCTAAAGACTTCGATAAAACTACTGCAAAATTAATAGATCTGGCAAATGAACGAGGTGGAAAAGATAATATTACAGTAATTATTTTCCAACTGGTTTCCATAGAATCTAATTGATTATTTTTATCTTTGAAAGGATGTGATGAATAGGTGACCCCAGGTAGTGAGGTTAATTTAAAAAGCACCCTCAGCTATAGTTATATTCAGGTCACCAGTGAAGATAAGCTGGTTTATCTACTAGTGGATGTTATGCCAGTGGCACAATCTTCATTAGGGCACGTACCTCTTAATTTGTCTTTAGTTCTTGATAAAAGCGGTTCAATGTACGCTCAAGAAAAACTTGAATATGTGAAGAAAGCTGTTATATATGTTATAGACCAGTTACGTTCTGATGATATATCCAGTATAGTGGCTTTTGCGGACCGCGCAAGAGTGGTTGTTCCAAGCCAGCAGATATTTGATAAAGGCGGAGTAAAAAATACTGTTCAGAGAATTGATAATGTAAGTGTTGGCGGCGGAACACATATGTTTAAAGGTATAGTTGCTGCATGTGATGAAGTAATGAAAAATTACTCTCCCAATCGTAAAAATCATGTTATATTACTTTCTGATGGACTTACTGTAGCTGAGAGTAAGTGTTTGAAGAAATGCAGGGAAGAGGCAGCAAAGGGAATTTCATTCTCTACTCTTGGTGTAGGTAATGATTTTAATCAAAAATTAATGATGGATATTGCAGATACAACAGGAGGTAAATCTTATTATATAGATGTGCCAAGTGATATTCCTAATATTTTTGCCCAGGAGTTAAAAGGTGTACAGTCTGTAGTTGTACAGAACCCGACATTACACCTGAAACTCAGCAGGAATGTTCAGGTAAAGAGAGCATATAAAGTTAAACCTCTTATAAGTGATATGGGTACTCCTCAGGCTATAAACCAGGTTTATTCTGTAAAGATGAGTGATCTCCAGAAAGATGAACCTCAATCTATATTGTATGAGTTGATATTACCGTCCCGTCAGGCAGGTTCTTACAGGATTGCTCAGGCTTCTCTTGAATATGATGTAATCATGAAAGGAGAGAAGGGCAAACAGATTGCTCAGGATATTGTAATAGCCTATACATCTGATTACAGTCTTACCGGCATGGTAGACAGTTATGTAATGAATCTGGTAGATCTGGTCAGTGTATTCAGGCAACAGACAAGAGCATTAGAACTGGCACAGATTGGTGAACATGCAAAAGCTACCCAGCTTTTAAAAACTGCTGCGACAACTCTGTTAGATAGAGGTCAAAAAGATCTGGCTACAACCTTCCTTGAAGAAGCCAAAAATATAGAACAGGGAGTAAATACATCTGTTGCAGGTACTAAAAAACTGGAATATGGTACAAGAAAATTAACGCAAATGTTAGACGATGCTTTTTTGCCGCCTATATAGGAATGTTTATTTTATTAAAATATTTTTTTTTAAGGAGGAAAGAGATTTATGAAATGCCCTGTATGTGGAGTTGATAATTTAGAAGGTTCTGCCTATTGTGATGACTGTGGTTCAAAGTTGCCCGCTGCCGGAGCAGCACCTGTAGCAGCCTCACAACCTGTTGCTCCTCCTCCTGTGGCAGTTACACCTACACCTGTAGTAGGAGGAAAACTTACATGTCAGGCATGTAGTTTTGAAAATAATTTAGGTGAAGCCTTTTGTTCGGATTGCGGAGCCTCTCTAAGTGGAGCTTCTCCGGTAGAACCGGTAATTCCATCTCCAGTTGTTTCCGGACAACCATCTCCACCTGTGACACCGGTAGTTCCCGGTAGACCGGTAGCTAAATTAATTGAAAAGAAAACTCAAAGAGAGTTTCCCCTTACAGCAGATGTTATGATTGCCGGCAGACAGAGCCCGGCAGATAATATCTTCCCTGATCTTGACCTTACTGAAGTTGATACGGATTCCTATGTTTCCAGAAGACATCTTCAGATAATAAGACAGGGTGAACAATATTTAGTAGAAGATTTAGGCAGTTCGAATGGCACATTTTTAAATGAAGGCCCACGCTTAAATCCTGGTATTCAGCAATCACTCAGCAACGGTGATCGTATTCAATTAGGACAGACAGAATTTGTATTTGTAATTTCATAATAAATTAACCTGGAAGGATGGATTTTCATCCTTCCAGGGATAGGTGGCTATATGGACTGGGAACTCTTAAAGAGAATTGATCCTACGAAGTTAATCGGAGGAGAAGGTAGTTCTCCACTGGATCTTTTAACTGGAGACAAAGATAAGGTAAAAACCTCAAAAGATATACCTCTTACCGGACTTTATTACAGAAAACCTGTATTTAAATATAATCCTTCTAAAAGTCTGGCCTGCAGAATTGAGTTTTTTGAATCTCAGGATAAAAACCTGTTTGATATAGGTTTATTAAAATCTATCACTATAGGAACTGCTGAGAGATATTTTGCAGATGTCTGCAGATATATAGTTAAAAATAAACCTCAGAAAGCGTTAACCAGGCTGACAGATGTTTTAAATAAAGATCCCCAGTACAGCGATGCCTATTTCCTTATGGGTTGTATCCTTCTGGAAGCAGAACAATTCGATAAAGCAAACAGTTGTTTTCAAAAAGTTTTGTTATGCCAGAAATCTCTTGGCAAAGAGTTCAGGAAATATTTACCATCCTTCCATGTCGAACTTAACCTGAACCTTCCGTCAAGTTTCTGTGTATTTCCTGAATTACTCGGTGCTACAATGCTGGTAGCTATAAGTTACTGGGAGAATGGAAAGAGGTCTGAAGCTATTTCTGCCCTGGAGCAGACAGAATCTATTTTCCCCAAAAACCCATCAGTTTCATATTTAAGTACTTATTTTAAAATGGAAATGGGAAAATATAAAGATGTAATTACACAGCTTTCCGGTTTTGAACCATCCACCATTATGGAACTGGCAACCTATACATTATTCGGAGCATCTCTTTACAGTACATACGATTTTTCAGGATCAATACAGGTACTGAAGAACGCTCTTAAAATTTCTGATAAGTTTGAACAGGATGAACAGAATAAACTTATTCGTTATCATCTGGGAAGAGCTTATTTAAACAGAGGCGATAAATTTGAAGGTCTCCAGGAATTACAGAAAATTGCGTCTACAGATCCGGATTATCTGGATATAAATTC
>JBEHWO010000304.1:0-8439 GCA_040217695.1 Vulcanimicrobiota bacterium
GGAAGACACAGTAAAGACTACGAAAGCAAAAAAAACGGCAGCACCTGTTCCGATAGTAAACATGTGTCTGTTTCTGACCCAGTCATGTAATCTGAAATGTATATACTGCTACGGAGAAGGCGGGGAATACGGTACAGGAGGCAATATGGAACAAAAGACCGCATTTCAGGCTGTGGACTGGCTGATAGAACAATCGGGGAAAATGAAAAAAATCCACACAGGCTTTTTTGGCGGAGAACCTTTTCTCAGATTCCCTCTTATGAAATCAATCGTGGAATATACCAGAAAAAAAGTCGGGGAAGTCGGGAAAGACGTAAATTTTCATCTTACTACCAACGGCACACTTCTGGATGATGAAAAAATTGCCTTCATAAAAGAAAATAATATATCTGTAATGATCAGTTTTGACGGAACAAAAGAATTACAGGACACGCAGCGTCCCTTTGAAAACGGTGAAGGTTCATATGATGCCACTGTGCCTAAAATAAAAAAGCTGCTTGAAGCTTTGCCTGAAACTCCGGGCCATGCCGTAATCGTCGGAGATACGGATCCTGTGCAGGTAAAAGATGCTATGAAAGAAATCGGATTTAAAACTATATCAGTCATGCCTGCCTCCAGCTCACTATTTACAGAAAACATGGCAAAATCTGCGAGGGATACGGAAAATCTTCTTCACGAACTGGAACAGGAAGTTGAAACATGGATAAACCTTATCGGAAACAGAGACAGTAAAGCCTTAAAAAGCCTTAAAGACAGGGGTGGATTATATTACGGAATAATGTCTCTCCTTCATAACAGTAAAAAACACCATGCCTGCGGTGCCGGTCTGGGGCTGGTAGGAGTCTCCTGCAAGGGTGATGTATATCTCTGTCACCGTTTTGTAGGGAGAGACGAATATAAACTGGGAAGTGTCTTTGAGAAAAATCTAAACAGGGAAGAATATCAAAAAAGTCCTTTAACCGTTAACACACGATGTGCCTCCTGTTTTGCAAAATATTACTGCGGCGGCGGTTGCAAGCATGATAACGCAGGTGCCTGCGGTTCTGTGTCAGAGCCATCCGAAGATATGTGCCGCATTAAATGCCGTGAACTTGAACTTTCGGCATGTGTCGCATCCAGGCTCAATGACGACGACAGGACTTTCCTTGTTAATGAGGACATATTTCCGCCGAAACCATGTCCTTTTGATTTTTAATGAGAAAAAAATCTTTTTATTGACCTCTTTTCATTTTAAGAATATAATTAGAGTGAAAAGTGAAAAGTGAGTAGTGAAAAGTGAACAGTGCGTAATATCTTATTCTTTTCACTTTTCACTTTTCACTAATTCTTAACTATAATTTATAATATCATAGAGCCAATCAGAAATTACATTATTTTCAAATAAAGGGATATTATGTTTATAATCTTTATTCTTGTTTATGTACTTCTTCCTCTGGCTTTTCTTACCACTGCCTGTCTTGCCTATAAGTACCACAGTGATTTCAAGAAATTAAAAGACAATGTAGACAGTTCCAGAGATATGTTGAGTAAGATTATTGAAGCAAAGAAGTCTGAAGAGAAGCTTGATGGCACGGTAAAAGACGTGGCAAATTTTATGGATAAGATGAAAACAGAATATGAAGAAAAGATAAAATCTCTTGAACAGAGCCTGTCCGTAAACAAAGTTATAAATGAAATTGCAAAAGAGGTCAATCAATCTCTGGAACTGGAAAAAATATTACAGGATACACTGGATAAGATCCTGGAAGTTACAGGAGCCGAAACAGGTCTTATATTGATTACGGATAAAAAGACTAACAGGCTGAATCCTATGGCATTCAGCGGTATGTCACAGGAACTCATAGATGATATAAAGAAGAGATTTATAAAATCTGACAGCGGAAGCAGAGGAGAGGCAATTGCCCATGGAAAATCCATAAGAGCAGGAAATATATCCGACCCTTCGAGTCTTACGGGAATAATGTTAAAAAAAGGAAGTCTCAAGTCCCTTGTAACAGTTCCCCTGAAATCCAAACATGAAGTAGTCGGAATAATGCAATTAGGAAGCTATCAGGAAGGAAAATTTTCCAGGGAAGACATGAATTTACTGGATACCTTCGGTACTCATATCGGTATCGCGGTAAATAATTCAAATTTATATGAAACTATTAAAAATAATATGGCCCAGATGGAAACAAAGAATTTAAAACTCACGGAACTGGAACAGATGAAAACAGATCTGGTACAGCTTATTGTCCATGACCTGAAGAATCCTCTGATGGGCATAATGGGTTATACGGATCTGCTTATGGAAGAGGAAAAGCATTACAATAAAAATCAGATTACTTCACTGAATATGATCTATATAAGTTCCAGGGATCTTATGAGAATGATTTTGAACCTCCTGGATATAAGCATAATGGAAGAACACCGTGTAACATTAAAACTTGATGAGATAAATATCAGAGACATAATAAACAAAAATATCTTTGAAGTAAAAGCTCTGTTATTAAAGGAAAACAAGACTGTAAGTCTGGAAATTCCCGACAGGTTACCTGTTATAAAAGCAGATAAGGATCTCATTTACAGAGTCGTTGCAAATCTCTTAAATAATGCAATAAAATACTCTCCTCCCAATGGTATTATTACGATAGGCGTCACCTACGGAGAAATGGAAAAATGGCTTACCGTATCTATAGCAGATGAAGGGCAGGGCATACCGAAAGATTATCAGGATAAAATTTTTGAGAAATTTATTCAGGTAGATGCAAAAAGCAGAAATATTCCAAATATGAGGACATCCAGAGGTCTGGGGCTCACCTTCTGCAAGCTGGCAGTAGATGCTCACGGAGGAAGAATCTGGGTGGAAAGTGATGTAGGAAAAGGGAGTAAATTCTGTTTTAATCTGCCATTTATTTATTTCCCTGATGAGGAAGGGGCGTAAATCGTGATGCGTGATGCGTGATAATCGTGACGCGTAACGCGTGACGCGTAGTTTCACCGGGTACCGGGCGAACACGGTTCACCCCTACTTTTCACCGGTCACCGGTCACTGATAACTGGTCACTGGTCACTGATAACTGGTCACTGCTCATATCTACCAGTTCTCTCTCCCTTAAAAGCCTTTCTTCATACTTAAAACTTTCATCAAGCAATTTCTTGAATTCCTGTGATGCTTCGGCAAGCTTTTTCTGTTTTACGAGACAGAATACAAGATTGTACCGGGCCTGGCTGTCATCAGGCTGACAGGATAAAGCCGCTCTGTATTCTTCTTCTGCCTTATCGGGCATATTCTGCTGGTAATGCCAGGCAGCAATATCATAATGAGCCATTTCCTCCTGAGGATTAACTTCCAGGGCTTTCCTGAAATATTCCAGCGCCAGAGGCATATTGCCCAGATTCCTGTAAACTCTGCCAAGACATGCATAGAGATAGGATATATGAGGATATTTCTCTATCAGTTCTTTAAAATTTTCTGCCGCATATTCATATCTTTTCCTTGAGGTGGCACTGAATATATCGGTGTTAATATCATTATACATTTCCCTTATGTCTTCCGGCACAAGTTCCATATAACCCTTTACAAGCTCTTCATACTCGTCATTGTAAGGAACAAGGTTAAGTCCGTATCCCCTCTGAACACTGCTGAACTTATAAACACAGCCGGGGAAAGAAGTCAGATCCGTATCACTTATATAAGGGCCGTAAATCCTGCAGATATTAAAACGCTCTTCATATACTTTACAACCTTTGGTCTCCTGATCACAGTAGACACAGAGACCCGCCCCTTTTTCCATATGTTCCTTCCATGTGTAAAGAGGCAGATTATCAGGGTTTCCTTTCCTGAGAAGATGGTAATTGGCATAATCTATCTCCAGAGGAGAATGAAGGTAATTGGTAATATGATAACAGCAATCAACACAGGCACCGCATGGTTTACACCTGGCAGTGCTTACCTCTTTTATTCTCCTGTAATAATCTTCAAGCTTTTTAAAAAATTCTATCTGTTTTTCTGAAAATTTCATATTATATCTCCTTCGGTAATGGCAGTTGAATAATCGTGACGCGTAACGCGTGACGCGTGACAGGTGGTTCTTAATGCGTGATGCGTGATATTCCTCAGGGCGTTTAATTAAACGCCCCTGCTTCCTCTTCACTTTTCACTTCTTCCATTATAAAATCACCTGCCATTTCAAAAGGCAATCTTCCCCATTTCGTTAATCATCCCACCCGGCATAACCTGCAGGCAGTCTATTCAGCTCTTCTTTGTATTTATTCCATTGAGGCATGAACTGCTCCATCAGTTTGACGAAATTCTCATTATGATGCCTTTCCAGAAGATGGACAAGCTCATGGACGATGATATATTCCAGACAGTATACTGGCTTTTTTGCCAGTTCAAGATTAAACCATATCCTTTTTGATTTTATGTTACATGTACCCCACCTGGTTTTCATTAGCTTCACTCTCCACTGAGAGGCAGAAACTCCTGTAATCTTCTCCCACTTCTCAAGCAGTTCAGGTATAACTTTTTTTATTTCTTTACGGTACCACTCATTCATAATAATCTTCCGCTTCTCTGTTGTTGTGCCTTGGCGGACGTACATATCAATAGTATTTTTCTTAAGTATAACTCCGGGCGGTCCGTCATGCTCAATTACATTCAGTAGATATCTCTTTCCAAAGAAATAATGACTTTCCCGTGAGAGAAATTCTCTCTCTGTTTCCCTCTCCTGTTCCCGGAACTTCTTCTGCTGCCTTTTTATCCAGGGGAGTTTTGAGGTAACAAAGAGACGAATTGCTTCATCCTTTACTCTCAGAGGAGAGGCAATCCTTACCCTGCCTTCAGGAGGCTGTACGGCCAGATGAAGATTTTTAATTTTTTTGTGGAAAACGTCTACAGTTATGTTTCCAATTTCTATCTTATTCATCAGTATTCACCCTGTTTTTTTACAAGTTCAAAAATATTTTCCTGCTCTTTCTCATCTGTTCTCCCGTATTTTGCACGGGTTTCTCTTATTATGAATTTCATATGTTTTTCCTTGACCATATTTCCTTTCCATCCGTCATATCGCCCGGCCTTTATTGCTCCATCCAGATCAAGAGCCAGTTCTTCATTTTTTTCCATATTGTCGTACAGTGCCCGTTTTGCCGGGCTGTTCAATGATGGTGGATAATCACCGCTGCTATCAGGTTTCTTTATTTTTTTCGTCAGCTCACAGATTTTCTGCAGGTATTCCTCATACTGCTCCGTTTCTTCTCTTCTCAGCTTAATCAGTTCATCCAATAAAACAGACATTTTCTCGTAGTATATCGGGTTTGTTGGAGCTTCTTCTGTAATTACTCTGCGGAGATTGTTTTCTATTGTTTCTGCCATAGCTCCTTTATTAGTTCTTATATTTTCCGGCACGTCGTAAATGAATGCTCCATCCCGTTCAACAATTAAATCTACAAGAGACATGTCATCGAAAGCCGAAAGAACACGGCTTTCTTCAGCACCTATGTAGGAGTCAATAAGATGTCTCATTGCCGGTTCATACTTTTTCAGATCTATATAATCTCCGCTTGCGAGTTGTATCGCTTTTCGAACATCTTCATAATGTTTTATGTCTTTCTGTATAGAAATAATCTCTTCTCTGCTATATCCGGCCTCTTCCAGTTCATTCGCAATGTTTGCATAGGCTCTGAGTAAAGAAACAACAGACTTATATAATAAAACCCTTCGAGGTTCAGTCTCTTTCAGTTCGGCAGGATTTTGAGTATCTTTCCCGCAAAAATATTGTATATATGACAGAGTGTCTTTAGGAGGCTCTACCGGCTCACAGAGTGCTTTTACTGCTTCGAGAGCGTTATCAAGCCTTTCTTTTTCTTTTTTCAATCTGTCTGACAATAGACCCTGAACATCTTCCGGGTCATACCCGCCGAAAGCACCGGAAGTATAATCTATGACTGATTTTTCAAGGCTATTAAATAGATCTTTATAGTCGATAATATAACCATATTCCTTATCATCTCCATCCAGCCGGTTAACACGACAGATAGCCTGGAATAAACCGTGATCCTGCATTTTTTTGTCAATATAAAGATAAGTTGCAGGAGGTGCGTCAAAGCCCGTAAGCAACTTATCTACCACAATAAGAAGTTTCATTTGAGCCGGTTCTTCTATAAACTTCTTTTTCACTTCTTCTTCAAAGGCTTCAGGAGTTTTGCCGTTAAGCATCTTCTGATATATTTCAAACTGAAGTAATTTTTCCGTGTAACCTTCCCCTGTTTCTTCTCCTTTTATATCTGCATAAGACGGTGAAAATGAGGTTATTATGGCACAGTTTGACAGTCCGGCGTTCTGGAACATTTCATAATAACGGCATGCCTGATAAATACTCCCTGAGACAAGCATGGCATTTCCTCTCCCGTTCTGGAGACGTATTTTTGTTCCCATGTCAAATAATATGTCAGCTACTATTTTATCCAGTCTGGATTTTGAACTGAATACTTTCTTTATTGTCCCCCACTTCCGCTTTAATTCTGTTTTTGCGGATTCCGTCAGTCCTTTTGTTTTCGCTTCGAACCACAGATCAATTTTGTCCATAGAGGTTATTTTCTGCTCAATATCCCTTGCTTCATAACGGAGATCGAGAACCATATTATCTTTTACCGCCTCATCAAATTTATAGGTATGGATGTATTTTCCGAAGATATCCGTACTCCTCTGTTTATCCTGCTTTAAAAGAGGAGTCCCTGTAAAACCTGTAAACAGTGCATCAGGAAGAATGGATTTCATTGCTTTATGAAGCTCTCCGCTCTGGGTTCTGTGGCACTCATCAACAAACACATAAATATGGCCTTTAGCTTTAAAATTTTCCGGCACATTACTCTTCAGTTCCCTGATGTATTCGTCATATTCGTTTTTTTCTTTATTACCGAATTTATGAATGAGAGAACACATAAGCCAGGGTATTGTGTCATTCAGTTTATTTATGAGATCTTTTCCGCTCTTTGTTCGATAAATGTTTTCTTCAATGCCCATATAGACTTTTTCTATCTGTTTATCCAGTTCGTCACGGTCAGTAATGATGAGAACCCTGGCGTTTTGAATATTCTCTCTTATCCACTTGGTAAGCCAGACCATAGTCAGACTTTTTCCGGAGCCCTGTGTATGCCAGATGATTCCCCCTTCTCTTCTTTTTATATAACCGGCTGCCGCTTTTACTCCGAAATACTGGTTATGGCGGCATAGTTTTTTTATGCCCCTGTCGTAAACAATAAAGTCATGAATGAGTTCCAGGAACCGTTCTTTATAAAAGATTTGAATTATGTTTTTATCCAGGAGATATTCTGCCCTGTCTGCCAGTTCCCTGATGGGGCGTGTGACTTCAAGGAGGCACGAATCTTTTGATTCTTCAGTGACTTCCTTCCAGGAGAGATAATATTTTTCAGGTGTTTCTATTGTTCCGTATCGTAAACCTTCTGTGTCATTGCCGGCTGTTATGAATTGAACTGTAGAGAAGAAATTTTTGATGAAAATATGTTTCTGGTTGTCCAGGTTCTGCCTGATGCCTTCCAGGACAGATACGGTG
Source organism: Vulcanimicrobiota bacterium (assembly GCA_040217695.1). Lineage (GTDB taxonomy): Bacteria > Vulcanimicrobiota > SpSt-956 > SpSt-956 > JAKJGF01 > CALARM01. The sequence continues at coordinate 7,557 of JBEHWO010000304.1, forward strand.
CTCCTTTTAAGTTCCAGCACTGCAAGGGCTATACCGTTTATATAAATAACAATATCGGGCCTTTTATTATGGACTCCTTTAACTGTTACCTCTTCCGCTACAGAGAAGTCATTTTCGAGCGGTTCTTTCCAGTTTATAAGCCACACAGTCTGTGTGTTCTCTCCCGTATCTTCCTTTACTTTTATCCCGTACCGTAAAAGGGAATATACTCTTCTGTTCAGATCGTAGATGCTTTTTCCCTGATTGCCGGCAGTTTTTGTTAGCTCATAAAGGGCTTTGTTTATCAGGGTTTCGCTGTAGCCGGTTTTTTTTAAATAGTCTTTTAAGAGATCTTCTTCGATGTTACTGTTTTCTCTGTGTTCCCGGTTGCCGAGATAGTTATAGTTGAGGGTTTTACGGAAAAGCTTTATTATACGGTTTTGAGTTATCCGTTCTACAGGCAATCCTTTATTCATATGAGCCGTGTCCTTCCTGTCAGAAGTTCCTGCATCATGCCATGTTTTATTTTTTTGTATTTTTCCAGTTTTTGCTCCAGGGATTCTATTTCTGTGTCCATGTCGGAGAGGATTTCAGCTATGGCGGTTTGTTCGGGAATCTGTGGGATTTTTATCTCGATATTTCTCAGTTGAGTTTTTGAGATCCCATATACTGATATTCCGGTTGCAATTCTTATTAAAGAATCTTTCAAACAAGGCATTTCTCTTATATAGCCTTTAAAACCATCGACTAAAATATTTTTATCACCTCTTAAAAGAAGAGTATGTAGACCAGCTACAATTTTTTTGTTGCCAATGTTTTTTATTTCAATACTTGCTCCCAGTCCTTCATAATCTTCCGATGCATCTGCTAAAAGTAAGTCACCTTCTTCTAACAAAGGAAAGCC
>JBEHWO010000305.1:0-8437 GCA_040217695.1 Vulcanimicrobiota bacterium
CCATTCCGGCTATTGATAATACTGGTCCCATAACGTTACTCTGACAATTAAATTTTATAAAATCCCGGCATATTCTTTCATAACCGGTAACAGAGGAGGATAAAATAAAATATAAATTATCAGACTTACCTCCTTTCTCTATCACTGAAAAACATTTATTACCCTGTATTTATACATTATATATTATATCAGAGTGACAAAAAATTAGCAAGCAGTGAAGGTTGAAAACAGCATATAAGCACTTTATCTACTGTGGTGAGCATAAATAATACATATCTTCTCTCGTGACGCGTAACGCGTGACGGGAGGAAGATACTTATTAAATGCTTATGCTCAGGTCAGTAACAGCTTGAAAAAATAGAAAAAGCCCTGTTTCTGACAAGGCTTTTTCCTGTTATTTAAAATTTCAACAGGAACGGGCGAATTTTTTCATAAAGTCTACAAGTACTTCTATTCCTTCAAGAGGGAATGCATTGTAGATTGATGCCCTCAACCCTCCTACTGAACGGTGTCCTTTCAGGCCTATAAGCCCTGCTTCCTTACTCTGGGCAATGAATTTCTTTTCTATATCTTCGGAAGCCATTCTGAATACTACATTCATTTTTGACCTGCTCTTTTTATCCGTTACTACAGGGCGATAGACATTACTCATTTCATCCAGTAAACTGTAAAGAATATCTGCCTTTTTATTATTTACCTTTTCTATTGCTTCGAGTCCGCCCTGTTCTTTTATCCATTTTGTGACAAGATTTACAACATAAATGGAAAACACCGGAGGAGTATTATAGAGAGAATTTTTGTCTACATGAGTTTTATAGGCAAGCATTGTAGGAATATCTTTATTGCATTTATCCAGAAGACTCTTTTTAAATACCACCACTGTTACTCCTGCAGGACCGATATTCTTCTGGGCTCCTGCATAAATCAAGTCAAATTTCTTAAAATCAACCCTTCTGGAGAGAAAATCTGAAGACATATCGATCATAACAGGTTTATCATTTATCTCTGGAAATTCATGATACTGGGTGCCTTCTATGGTGTTATTAGAAGTTAAATGAACATACTGAGCATCGGAAGACCAGTTGAATTTATCCGGTATATATGTAAAGGTTTTGTCTTCAGAACTGGCAGCAGTATGTACATTACCGAAGAGTTTTGCTTCTTTTATGGCATTTTTAGACCATGTTCCTGTATGGACATAATCGGCAGTCTTATCTTTTGAAAGGAAATTCATAGGTATCATACAGAACTGGGTGCTTGCACCGCCCTGGAGGAATAAAACCTTGTAATCATCTCCGGAAAGTCCCATTATATGGAGTAAATCTTTTTCCGCATCAGCCAGTACCGGTTCAAATTCCTTCGCTCTATGGCTGATCTCCAGTATGGACATACCTAAATTTGCAAATTCCAGAACACCTCTGGAAGCTTCTTCTAATACGGAAACTGGCAGTATAGCGGGGCCTGCATTGAAATTATACACTCTTTTTAACATAATAGTTAACCTCCTAAAATTTTGTGAACTATGTTCTATTCTAAATATTTTACGGTAAAAGTCAAGGGATGGGATCGTAATGCATAATGCGTAATGCGTGACAGATAATCTATGAAAAATCAACCATAATTTAACAAATATTTAACATTTACATGATTTCAATATGAAAAAATATATGTTATACTATTTTTGTAATAAATTATTGTTAGTAATCCTCGCGTGAAGCATCACGCATCACGCATTACGAAGTAAATGGAGGTTTTAATATATGTACGGCTTTGGAATAGGTTTTTCACCTTACTGTTCTTCTATGTATGGTGGCTATCCATCTTATGGTTATATGGGTGGCATGTACGGTCTGGCCAATAGTATTACAGGTGCAGCTTTATATGGCGGTCCCTATGCAGGTGCCTGTGTGGGATCCTCTTACGGAGGCATGTTCGGAGCCGGTGTGGGAAGTCTTCTCGGAGCAGGCATAGGCTCTATATTCGGACCTGCAGGAGCAATAGGGGGAGGTTTATTCGGAGGTCTTCTCGGAGGAGGAATAGGTTCCGGTATCGGTGCAAATTACGGATGGAACATGGGTATGATGGGACGGTATGGATGGTGGTAAGCTGTCCACCGCTGACTGCAGTGGAGGCATATCACTGGCAGTCTGTACCATAAAAAAATCTGACTTTTGAATACCTTAAAACTAGGAATTTATGAGATGATTGTCGAAAAATTCCTAGTTTTAGTTTATTCAATCGGAAAGGCAGGTAAACATGTTGAATGAAGATATTTTTGAACTGACCAGATCGCCTTATTACAATGAGATTATTAATGGCATAAAACTGGTATGTCAGGACAATTTCTCTTCTCCCTCTGTAACGGAATTACTCGGAAGTATAAAATTTATGGCACAATTTAATAAAGAAATTAAAGAAATATACGGATGGAGAAAATTAATACAGACAGAGGGAATGATGAAAGAAAACAGTAATATAGAAAAAAATTTTCAGGCTATGGATAATATCTTATTAAACATGTCAGGCCAGATAAAATCCAGAAATAAAGATATACTGTTAGATGAAATGAAGAAAGGTAAAGAAGTTATATCTTTACTCTTCAAATCCTTTGATGAAATAGAAAGAATTGAAGAAAGAGGGCCGAAATATTCAACAAACCCCATGCTGAATGAGCTTGTAAGGGTTTCAGAAGGGGTAATTCAGGGCAGATTTCCTGCAGAACCTCTCAGGGATATGATAGAAGATCTCGGTAAAAGGGTAACAGCAGCCTTTGAAGAGTTTAATCTGTTAAAAAAATCGGCAGAACCATATCTGGAAGACGAAATAAACAGAACAGCCGTATCCTATGAAGGACTTATAGAAGCCGTTAATAAAGCTAAAAAATTCTTCCACAGCAAAGACAGGGAACAACTCAAACATGCCATGGAAATGATAAAAGAACATGGAGAAAATTTAATAGAATCACAGAAAATACTGGAAGCAGAAAAAAAAGAACCTTCCGGGAAAACCTGTCTCAGGTGCGGTAATGCCAATCCTGAAGGAGCAAAAATTTGCATCAAATGCAGAATGCCTATTCCTGATTTCAGTTCGTCACGTCAATCTTCACAGTTAGATATCAAGTTACAGGGTGATGATATAATGCCGGGCCATGGCTCTCCTATGACAGAAAATATATACAGACTGTCCGTAGCAATAGAGGATTACCGGGCAGGTAATATTACAAAGGAAGCTATGGGGGCTACTATTGAATGGCTTGAGAAAAAGATAGTAAACGGAAGAAAACAGTTTGAAGCACAGAAAAAGAAAAAACCGGGTCATATGCCCGAAAAAGACAGAGTTATCATGGAAGAAATGGAAAAACTCACAGAAAAAGGCATACATGAATTTGAAGAAGCAATAAAGGATTTTAAAGGTTTCTTAAAAACAGAAGACGAACATTTCTTGAATAAAGGCCTGGAAAAAGCTGTAGAAGCAGGAGATAAACTTTATAGAGTACAGACTATGTTTCAGTCACATCAGAGAAATATTTGAATAGAGTACAGACTATGTTTCAGTCACATCAGAGAAATATTTGAAAGGAATTAAATATTATGACACAGGATAAGAAGACATGCCCTTATTGTGCAGAACAGATAAATATTAAAGCTATTATATGCAGATACTGCGGAAGCGATCTGCAAAAACAGAAAAAGTGTTCCTTCTGTGGAGAGAAAATAAAAGTTAAAGCTACTATATGCAGATACTGCAGGAGCAATTTAGAAAAACCTTCGGAAATCCGGGAAGTCATCAGGGAACAGCAACAGAGTACAGAACAGATATCACCGGTATCATCGGAACATATAAATCAGGTACTTATGGATAACGCCGATAATCTCGGTCTGTTACTCGAAGAAAAAATGAAACTGGAAGAGAGACTGATAGCTAAAGACCGGGAAAAAGACGAAGTGGAACAGAGATTAATAGCTAAAGAAAGAGAAAGAACAGATCTGTCAAACAGGTTAAGAGCCAGAGAAAAAGAGTCACAGGAACTGGAGAATAGATTAAAAACTCAGGAGAAAGAGGTAATAGATCTTATAAATACTTTAAAGGCCAGAGAAGAAGAACTGGCAGAACTGGAACAGAGATTGAAAAATGAAGAAGAAGACAGAATAGAAATTGAAAACAGATTGAAAATTGAAGAAGAAGACAGAATGGAACTTGAGCAGAGACTGGATAATTTAAGTAATATTCTCCTTGACAATACGGATAATATAAAAACCCTTATGAAGGAAAAGATGGATCTGGAGAATAAATTAAAATCCAAAGAAGAAGAGAAAACACATCTCGTTGAACTGATGAAAGCCAGAACAAAAAAAGCACTGAAGAAGATTACATCGAAAGATACACAACCGGAGGAAGAAGAAGTAATTCCACCACAACGGCAGAATATAAAAGAAATAAAAAACAGATGTCCTTTTTGTATGAAAGAAAGTATACACCATATTCCGGCGGATCAATCCAGAAATAATTTAATCTGCAAGAGATGTGGCATGGAATTCTTTTCTAATATTGTTATAGCAAAGGAAATAGAAAGCAGTATTATTGAAGATAAGTCTATAAAATTTGTTGTTCTGAAGGTTATTGACTTTGCAGGTAAAAACGAGGTTATAAAGTTTGACTATAATGTATTCAGAACACTGACTCAGGATAAAGATTCGCCTGCTACCAATTCTTATGAACTGAAAGGCTTCAAAATAAATAAAAATGATATTATAGCACTGAATTATATAAATAAAAGGATATTTCTTGTTAAAAACTGCTCCATAGACAGATATATTGTATTATATCCTGAGATTTAAACAGTATATGCAGCAGGTTACAGGAAAGTCTACCAGGGATCGGCTCCGGTTCTGGAAACAAAACCTTCTATGGATATATGTTTTATTCCATTATTCATGCCTTCGGCATTTCTTTCCTTCCAGTAAACCGTGACAACTATATGTTTTATTTCATTTATATTAAAACCGTTATTCCATTCTTTTATTTCCACTACCGGTATGAAAGTTGTATTTTTTATTTCTAAAGGTTTCATCGGTTCAATTATGTCATTCGGGAATCCGTCATGATTGAGATCATAATAGGGGGCTGTTTTAATGGTTCCCTTCGGATTTGCTCTGTGATAAAAATCAACACTGGCGCCGCTGCTTCCATAATAAGTTCCTGCAGGCAAATCTGATATATCTACTGTATGATGGACAAATTTACCTGTTTGATTTACATCATTACTATTATCTCTATCAGGATAAAAATAAGAAGGATTATCCGGCTCTGCTATACCGGGGAAAAATGGTATCATATGAAAATTTTCTTTATAAACCTGCAGTTGAGCCATAGCAATATTTGAAGCTATAGATACGTTTTCACCTTTTTTCACCATCATAAGTCCCCGCGCCATAACTCCCAGTGTTATGACTGCTCCTGTGGCTAAAACTATAAGAGCTACCAGTATCTCTACTAAAGACAAACCATTTTTCATAACAAATAATTCCTCATCCTTTCACAGACATATTATCAATTGTTTTCAGGTTTTGCAAAGGTTGTAATAATCGCATGTTCATATAAATCTTTTCCGCCGGCTTTTGTACCAGTTTTAACTCTTGATTCTACAAAAATATGAACAATCGGGATAAAAGAAGAAATAATATCAGGACTGTACAAATCGAACTTTATAGAATAGATATCATTTGCTATCTTTCTGTCATCTGAAATAGAACCTGAAGTAACATTAAATGGAGGTTTAAGGGGATAAGAAGGAAGAAGAAAATCTTCCAGTTCTTCATCGGTTAAAGCTTCAGGACAGAAAAAATCTTCAGGATGACCTGTAACATTTATAACTCTTCTGTAAACCTCTTTAGTGCCTGCTTTTTTGAAATAAACTACATATCTGCTCCATTTTAATTTACCGTCTTTCATATCGATATTTCCGCTGGCATCATCAGATGCCCTGGATGTGGGGAAACATATGGCATCCCATAATTCACTGCTGTGTCCCCCGTTGTCTTTGCTATTCTTTATTTTGACCCCCGGCAGATAACTTTCATTCAATTCACGGCATAATCTGTCTATAGACATCTGTGCCTCCTGCTGTGTTAGCAGTTTATAGCGAGATCTGTGAAAGGCTTTAACGCAATTAACCGTTATTGTTCCTATCATAGAAATAAAAATGCCAAACAGACATATTACTATTAATAATTCTATAACAGTAAAAGCTTTCTTATCTGATTTCATTGCTAAATCCTCTTTGATTTTTATTTATATGAGAATCGTAACGCGTTACGCAAGGATAATAATCGTTCTAATAATTTGCCAGAGTTATTTTTCTTACAGTCCTAAATCTTGATTTTCCAACATCATTTTTTTACTCTAAAGTTCATGCCATGAATATGTCGTAAGCACCGGTTTAATTACAATCTGGCTGCTTCTGTATTTTAAGTAAGAAGGGCAGTAAAGTATGTAACTGCCGCCTTTCAGTTTTATTTTTCCTCCATGTCCCGGTGGTGAACATGCCGGATTATCATCTGAAAAAACAGCTCCTGTTACACAGATACTACCTGAAACTTTTTCTGTCATAAAGGTTCCATGGGTAAAAATTACGCCCTGAAAAAAACCTGTACAGCTGTCAGGAAAAACGGAAGGATTTTTTACAAAACCTTCCCAGTTAGTGTACCAGGCCATACCATGTTGTTCTGTAGCCCATTTCATACCGTTCTGTGCCTCACTCATACTGAACCATTGAGTAACTTCCTCCGGTACCGGCTTAAGACCGCGGTGAATAAACTCATTATTACAGTCATCACAGCCGGAAAAAACCTGGTTACATATATCATACGGAAAAATAGATGGATATAATATCGTATCGTGTAAGTACCAATCCCAGGCCTGTGGGGCGTCCAGTTTTACGATACCTGTCATATTAAACATATCTGTAACACATTTTATATCAGAAGGAGCGGAAGAAATCCATGTGTCTACATCACTGCCGGAGGAAATGTTATCAACCTCAAATATCTTTATGTCACCTTCCGCAAATACGGCAACACCTGTCTTTGTATTACTGATAATAGAACCGCTCTGTTCCAGACTTATAGAAAGTCCGTTCGGATCATATCCTGCAACGAATAGTTTGGAATTATCTCCAATCAGATCTGTATCCAGAGTGAGGGTACCATTTATAAAAACATTGGAATTAACAAGTTTCATATAAGTATCTTCACATCGCACATGAAGACTGCCATTTATAAATATATTCCGGTTGACAAAGGTTAAATCGGTGCCATCGAAAACATACCTTCTGTCATCCGGTATATTCGGATCCAGAGACGGGAAAGACGGGCGTGTAATACTGCCGGGAGGCAATCCGGAAGGTTCGTCAGAGTAAATGATTGTTGTATATATATTCGGATCAGAGGGAGAACCGTCTGTTAAAACGGGATTGGCCATACTCCATTCCGGCATAGTAATATTTCCCGGTTTGTTCTGTTCTATAAATCTAAGGGGAATTGTGCTGCCTGTATTTGCTACAGTGCCATTGCTACTGAGAACACTTCCGTTTAAAATCCTTACAGACGTTATATTCTCACAGTTAATTCCGTTACCTGCATATAAACTTCCTGCTATGGGAATAGGATTAATGGCCGACTCAATACCGTTCAACATAAGAGGCCCGTCACTTATTGTTATGGTATCTTCTGCCGCGCTGGTAAAATATACATTCTTAACAGTAATTTTTATAGTTCTTTTAAATCCTTCATATTCACCCTGTGCTATTATTACTGCTGTTTCTCCGTAAACCTCTGTAGAAGTCAGAGAAGGATAAAAAGAAGGTCCTCCCGCTACTGTCGTCATATTGGGATTATGGAGATTATCAATATAAGCTGCTCTACATGTTCCCGGCAGTCCGTTTGTATTTGTAAGGGGACTGTAATGATGATCGGCGAAAGTAAGTCCTGTCTGAGGAGCAGGCATGTTGCCCGGTGACCATATAAGATTTGGATCATTATGTTGTGAAAGTTCATATATGCAGTAAATAGATGCAGCACTTGCAAGGTTTAATGCCTGAAGCCTTGCATGTATATTGCCGGATGTAGTCAGATTACCTGTGCTTAATGATACAATGGCAATTGAAATTATAAGCAGAATTACCATTACACAGAGAACACTGAACAGTGCCATACCTGATTGGTAGCCGGGTGAATTCATCATGAATAAATAAACTCCTTAATATTATCTGTTTTATATAAATATCCCGGAAATCAGAAAAAGTTTCATTTTATACAAAAATTATTTTTCTGCTCTAAGTGCTTATAACGGTAAATATTCCACTGGTTATAGTCGTGACGCGTAACGCGAGGAGACAGGATTACAGATTATCCGGTGTCGTATTTACCGCTGGCACCAC
>JBEHWO010000306.1:0-8437 GCA_040217695.1 Vulcanimicrobiota bacterium
ATTTACTTTTTTTTTTTCTGCCAGTTGATGATTATTTCTTTATTTTGCCTTCTCTTCTTCTTTTGAGAAGAAATAAAATTCCGTTCTGTTACAGGTTGAAAGTATAATAATTTCTTCTAAAAGGGTATCTTCTTTTAAACATAGCAGAAATTCTTTTATGTTGTCATGAGAAAAACTCAGTTTTTCCCTTGTTTCTACAGGACAGGTCTTATGATTGACCCCTGTTACCATGATCATTGTTATCCCACCGGTAATTTGTCTCGTGACTCAAAGTGTTCGTGACGCGTAACGCGTAACGCGTGACGGGGTTAATCCCTGCGCATCACGCTTTACGCTTTAAGCATTACGAGGTTATTATTTACAGATAGTTATGAAACTACCTGTAAATCGAGTGGTGCCTTGCTTTACTTTTTATTATATCATAAAATATATTGAAATATAGTTAATTTAATAACAATCTTAAGATTGAAAATTTTCCTTCCCCATGCAGGATTATGTAAATAAAAACGAATTTATACTTTATGCCGGATACTGGTCCTCGCGTCACGCGTTACGGGTCACGCGTCACGATCTTACAACAGGAGTGATTACATTATGAAACCGAAGGTGTATTTTATCGAATTAAAAGACGGTGCAACGCCTGCAAAGCAGGCGGAGGCCATGAAAAAACTATATGATTTTGCCGGAGTTTCTTCGATTGTATCAGAACATGATTTTGTTGCAATCAAGGTTCATGTCGGAGAAGAGGGAAATACCACTTATATGAAGCCTGAAGTGGTGAAAGTGTTAGCAGATGAAATTAAAGCAAAAGGAGGACTTGCCTTTTTAACAGAGACTTCCACTCTTTATAAAGGTGAAAGATCAAATGCAGTAAAACATCTGTTGCATGCCCATAAGAGAGGCTTCGGAATGGACTGTATGGGAATACCCTTTATTATGTCTGACGGATTGCTGGGAAACTCTGAAAGAGAGGTTACCATTAACGGAGAGTTACATGAAAAAGTAGAGATTGCCAGCGAGATTACAGGCACAGATGTTGTGATGTCCGTTAGCCATGTTACAGGCCATATAGTTACAGGTCTGGGGGCATGTATAAAAAATCTGGGTATGGGCCTTGCCAGCAGAAAGGGTAAAAGACAGCAGCATTCTTCAATGCATCCGTCTATAAAAGACAGTTGTGTTCTGTGCAGAAAATGTATGCAGTGGTGCCCTGCAGATGCCATTATAGAAAAAGATAAAAAAGCATGGATTGTTCAGGAAAAATGTATCGGATGCGGCGAATGTCTTACAGCATGTCGTTATGATGCAGTAGGGTTTGACTGGGGCGCAGAGGCAGGTTATACACAGAAGAGTATGACAGAACATGCGCTGGGTGTGATAAAAGGAAAGAAAAGTTTCTTTTTCAATCTTCTCCTTGATATGACAAAAGACTGTGACTGCTGGAACGTTGCCCAGGAGAAGCTTATACCGGATATAGGAATTATTGCATCAAATGACCCGGTAGCCATTGATATGGCCTCTCTGGATATTACATTGAAACATAACAGAAATACTATAGCTCAGATGTCCTACGGAAACCAAAATGCTTTGATACAGATAGACCATGGCGTTAAAATAGGACTCGGCTCAAAAGAATATGAACTGGTAATGGTGAGCAGTGACCAGTGACCAGTGACCAGTGACCAGTGAGTCGTGAAGAGTGAAAAGTGAAGAGTGAAAAGTGAATTGTGAGTTGTGAATAGTGAAGAGTGACCTGTAGGGGCGTTTAAATAAACGCCCTGGGATTAAATATGCATCACGCATCACGCATCACGCATCACGCGTTACGCGTCACGATTATAATTATGAACCAATTAGATTTTTTTTACGAAGATAACCATAAAACTGCGCCTGCTCCTCTTGCAGACAGAATGAGACCTGAATGTCTGGAAGAATTTGTCGGCCAGAGCCATTTACTTTCAGAGGGAAAGATTCTTCACAGGCTTCTGAAGAGTAAAAAAATGGAATCCATTATTTTCTGGGGACCTCCCGGTTGTGGTAAGACCACTCTTGCCAGGATTGTTGCCGGTCATATGGACTGTCATTTAATTTCCCTTTCCGCCGTTTCTGCAGGAACTAAAGAAATAAGAGCTGCTGTGGATATGGCAAAAAAAGTATGGATTCAGGAAAAAAAACGGTCATGCCTTTTTATGGATGAAATACACAGACTGAATAAAGCCCAGCAGGACGGCCTTTTACCATATGTAGAAGACGGAACCATTTCTCTCCTGGGAGCCACTACGGAAAATCCTTCTTTTGAAATAATTCGCCCTCTTCTTTCCAGAACACAGGTTCTGATACTGAAACCTCTGGACTATGAAGAATTGAAAATTATTATACAGAGAGCATTAAGTGATAAAGAATCCGGTCTCGGAGATTTTCCTGCCTGTCTTACAGAAGAAGGAGAACACTATCTTATAGATGCCACGGGAGGCGACAGCCGCTCTCTTCTGAATGTCCTTGAAATAGCCGTTATGACTACCATGCCTTCCGAAGGTACTACCAGAATTATTGATTTAAAAATTATAGAAGATATCCTTCAGAGGAGAGCTGTTCATTATGATAAAACCGGAGAAGAACATTACAACCTTATATCTGCCCTTCATAAAAGCATAAGAGGAAGTGACCCGGATGCCTCCCTTTACTGGCTTTCCCGTATGCTGGAAGGCGGAGAAGACCCTCTTTATATAGCAAGGCGCCTCATAAGGGTTGCCTCTGAAGATGTAGGTCTTGCAGATCCTTTCGCTCTTATGGAAGCCATAAGTGTTTTTCAGACCTATACTATTCTGGGAAGTCCTGAAGGGGAACTGGCTCTTGCACAGCTTGTGGTATATCTGGCCATTGCACAGAAAAGTAACAGTGTTTATAATGCATTTAAAGAAGCACAGTACCTTGCGAGGGAAACGGCAACTTACCCTGTGCCATTTCATATAAGGAATGCCCCTACGGGACTGATGAAGGAACTGGGGTACGGAAAAGAATATATTTATCCTCATGATAGTCCTGAAGGATGGGTGCCGGAAGTTTATATGCCTGAAGCTCTGAAATGCAGGGTTTTTTATAATCCTTCAGAGAGGGGATGGGAAGGAAAGAAAAAGGAACAGTTAAATAAAAGGCGGCAGGAGATAAAGAAATACGGGGAAAAAGAAAAAAGATCATCTCCTTAAATACCGGGACAGGTAAAAGCGTATCCCAAAAAATATGTATAGACATAATGTTTTTGCTCCCGTCACGCGTTACGCGTTACGCGTGACGGGAGCATATATGTATTATTTATGCTCACCACAGTAAGTAAACGTATTCGTTCACATTCTGATTATCTGGTATTTACAGGTGCGTTTATTTGCTGCTGAATATTAATCTGCTGCCTATCGTTTTTATTCTGGATTTTTATTTCTTCTCTGTATGGAAACTGTACATAGTGAACTATATTCCCATTTTTATCCAGTATAAATCCACCGACAACTTCTTTCGATGAAAAATCCAGCCTTGTGCCGGCAACATCAGAGGTGTCTTTCTCTATTTTTGCTTCTTTCACTTTATTTAGAAAATTTTCTATGTCTTTCTCTTTTATGGCAGGTTTTTCAACTTTTTCTTTCGTAAGTGCATCTGTTATATAAGACTTCAATAATTTAGGCCATAATTTTTCAAATAAATCTCTGTCTCCGAACACATCCACTCCTTTGATCTCGGAACCGATAACTACTGCTACACCGGTCATGTCTTTATTTTCTTTTGTAAGATTGGAGAAGGTCTTCATATATTCATCTATTTTTTTCTGTATGTCTTTATCTTCATATATGACATCGAATTTGCCTGTAGGGTTCTCTTTGTTTGAAATTTTAGTGTTTTCAGATACTTTATCCCATACGGTGCTCTGGTCGCCTGTCTGTTTCGCTGCCTGTCTCACATCCATATTACAGTTAACTTCATTGGAACCGAATTTTTCACTTTCATGAACCCATCTGCCATGTTCGACACAGAAAACCTGTTCTTTTATCTTTCCGCTTTTGGGAGGAATAAGTGTATCTTTCCCGATCATCCTGTTCTGTTTGGCTCCTGCAATAATCTCTCCGGAAAGAAGAAATATCCAGCTGTCAGAAATATTTTCCAATTCTACTGTGTTTACCTGTCCGTCTGCCACTTCTTTTATTACAATATATTCCCGTTTTATTGCTTCATCCAGGGTAAGAAGGTTCAGTCGTTTACTTCCTTCCTGAAGCTTCAGAGGAAATATTGCCAGATTTTGATATACCATTGGTTGATGAACAGAGAAAACAGGGGGAGCAGGATTTTCATCTGCTACAGACATAAATGAAATGAAAAGAAAAAGGATTAATATAAATATATAATCCTTTTTGTAGAACTGTTTTAACATAAAAGCACCTCCTAATATTTTTACTGACCTGAGCATAAGCATGTAACAGAAGTTTTCCTCCCGTCACGCGTTACGCGTTACGCGTCACGAGAGCATATATGTATTATTTATGCTTATCTCAGTAGTTCATTAAAATATTAGGCGTCTTAATGTGAAAAATAATTCATTTTTTTATAATTTTTTTGTCAGTCAGAAAGCCCGCGCTGTACAGTATTAACGATTATCCTGTGGGCAGTTGACATTTTTTCAGTCATTATCTCCGCTGAATATGGAAAATAAACCTCTTTTCTTGGGTTTCTTTTCAGATTTTGAATCGTCACCTTCATCTTTCTGTTTTGTCTCTGTTCCTTCTTCCGCTCCTTTTTCTTCCCCTTCTTCTTTCTTTTCTTCTTGCTCCTGTGCTACCTGTTCCTGCGGTTTTTCTTCTTTATTTTCTTCCTTTTTCTTTTCTTTAGGTTTAATTTCTATGACTCTTTCTTCGTCAGGTTTTTCTTCTTTCTTTTCCTCCTGAACCTGTTCTGTCTCTTTTTCCGGTTCAGGCAGTACTGTTTTTGCTTTTTTAAGCTCTTCATTAAAAAGTTTGATAGCATCTCTGATTACAGTGCCATATTTCTCTGACACATCTGAACTCCAGGCACCCTGGTAGATATTCTTCAGGATGAAATTAACGAATTCTTCGTCCGGTTCATCAAGCAGTTTTTCTAAATATTCTTTTGCTTTTTTTGTATATTTCAGTTTCTTGGGCTGGAACAGTATAAGGTCAATATTATATTCGTCTTTATGTAGTTTCTTCAGTTCCGTAAGAACGTCTTCATTCAGATTTGCCAGGTCTGTGACTAAAAACGGCGTTTTATCCATTTTATCCGGCTCTTCAATATTGGAAAAAACCTCATATCTGATACCGTCTGTCAGTATAGCCAGTCTGGCTTTGGAGGAACCGTTGAAGTAGTCAGCCATGTCGCCTCTGTAATCTTCCAGTTTTTTACCGATACCTTTGACTTCCAGAAGTATTTCCGGCTCGCCGTTACGAAGAATGGCGTAATCTACATGTTTGTCTTTTGGCGGCTCGAGCTGAATCGGATATGAAGGGACAAGCTCACCGGGGTCAAAAACATTGTAACCCAGTAATTGCAATAAAGGCATTACAAGCGAATATTTGACAGATTCATCTGTCTTCAATCGCTCCTTCAGTGCCAGTGTTTTTTCTGCAAATACTTTAATCTCATCATTAAATTCCATTGTAAAAACTCCTTTCTCTAATTGAATTATTTTTACTTTCTATAATTAAATGTGAAATTCCTCCATATATAGAAATTTTACAAAAAAAAATCGTAAATCTATATTACTATACTTTTGCACTTTTTAAACAAAGCCTTATTCTACCTTGCAGGGCATCCGCGAGGGATGCCCTTACGGGACAACGATTTTTCAAAATTCTGCAAAAGTATAGTATATTATATAATTTTTCAATTATGCCGATATATTACAAAAATTTAAAATATTCTTTTATTTTACATGCTATTATGTTAATATAATAATATACTGAGGTGAGCATAAATAATAAATATATGCTCTCGTGACACGTGACGGGAGGAAAATTTTTGCTACATATTTATGCTCGGGCCAGCAGGTTTGTATAAATATTCTGACTGACTATGTCATATGTGGCGATTAATCATGAGCGGAATGAAGTCAACTTAAGTGTTTGAATGAATGGTTAAAAAATTTCCGGTTTAAAGTAATATACTATAAGGTGTGCAAGTTGAAAAAATGGAATATAAACGGCAAAAGCCATTAATATTAATAGTAGATGATAATTCTGTAAGTATAAGGATGCTTGTTCATGTACTGAAGAAAAAAGATTATGACATTGCAATTTCCAGAAATGGATGTCAGGCAATCAATATGCTTGAAGATATTCATCCCGACCTTATTTTACTGGATATTATGATGCCAGATCTGGATGGTTTTAAAGTCTGCAGAACCCTGAAAGATAATCCCAGAACCAGAGAGATACCGGTTATCTTTCTTACTGCAAAAGAAGAAACAGAAGATCTTGTACAGGCTTTTGAACTGGGTGCAGTAGATTATGTGACAAAGCCTTTTAACGGGCTGGAACTTCTGGCCAGAGTGCAGACCCATCTTGATCTAAAGTTTGCCAGAGATACACAGAGGGAATTACTTATAAAACTGGAAGAAAATCTCAAGGAAATAAAAGAAAAAAATGAAAAGCTGGAAGAATTAAATAAAATAAAAAATGAATTTCTCGGCATGGCTGCCCATGATTTAAGAAATCCCCTGGGAGTTATTCAGGTAACATCGGAATATTTACTCTTACTTGATTTGAATAATAACATGTCGGAAGAACAGATTGACCTGTTAAGAGAAATCAATACTTCTAGTGAATATATGCGCGATATGCTGAATGAATTACTCGATATTACTGCAATAGAATCGGGGCAGCTCAAACTGGAAATTAAAGTAGAGGATTATATAAAATTTTTAAAGCATATTATAAAACTCAATAAACCTCTTGCCGATAGAAAAGAAATTTCACTGGAATTGAAAGTTAAAGATATAATTCCTCCTATGAGTTTTGACAGGAATAAGATTACACAGGTTCTGAATAATTTAATTACAAATGCTATAAAATTTTCCTGGCCTGATACGGAAATATCTATTGAAGTAAGGAAAGAAGACGATTTTATAGTTACCGGCATAATTGATCAGGGGCAGGGTATTCCTTTCGATGAAATTTCAAATATATTCAAGCCCTTCCAGAAAACAAGCGTAAAAGCCACTGCCGGTGAGAGAAGTACAGGCCTCGGTCTTGCAATTACAAAGAAAATAGTGGAAGGTCATGGCGGTAAAATAAGTGTTGAAAGTACTGTAGGTAAAGGAACGAAATTTTATTTTACACTGCCGGCAGTGAGTCGTGAAGCGTGAAAAGTGAAGCGTGAAAAGTGAAGGGAAAAATCATGTAACAACCATGACCGATTGGTCACAACAAGCATGAGAAATTGTTCCTCCCGTTACGCGTTACGCGTTACGATTCTCATATAAACCGTTCACTGCTCACCGGTCACCGGTCACTGCTTTCCACTCACTGCTTCTCAGCTTTCTATTATAGGTTATGGCAAACCTGTGGGCTTCATCTCTTATTTCCTGTATAAAAAGCAGGGCTTTTTCCGTTCTTCCGAGTCTCAGTGGCCTCGATAAACCCGGGAAATAAATCTCTTCAAATTTTTTTGCTATGGAAATAACAGGTATTTTAATGGAAAGTTTGTTCAGTTCCTCTAATGCGGCAGATAACTGCCCTTTACCTCCGTCTATTATAATAAGATCAGGCATGGGGGAACCTTCTTCAGCAAGTCTTGTATACCGTCTTCTTACAACCTCGGCAATTGAAGAAAAATCATCCTGTATGGCTTCGGGAGATTTTATTTTGAATCTTCTGTAATTATTTTTATCCGGTTTCCCGTTTCTGAACTGTACCATTGCGCCAACGGTGAAAGTTCCCGAAAGATGTGATATGTCGAAACATTCTATGACAGAGGGCATATCATTCAGGTGCAATTTCTTCTGAAGCTCTTCAACCTTTATCATATCACCGAAAAAGGAAATTTCACAGTTCTTTTTTACAAGGTCAAGGAGATGTTTTTTTTCTCCTGATTTCGGCACAGTTACTGTTACTTTTTTCCCTTTTTTATAGGAAAGAAAATCTTTGACGGAATCCTCTATGTTACAGGGGACTATAATTATTTCAGGTATTTCATGTTCGGAATAATACTGGACAAGGAATTCTTCGAAAAAATCTTCGCCGTAAGGAAAAATAAAATCAGATTTGTTGTGTAAAGCACCTTTATCTATGTTAAAGAGGAGCAAAAAAACTTCGTTTTCATAGATAATATAATCTATTATATCTTCATTATATGTCCTGTTTCTTTCCATTTTCTGCTTTTGTGACATATATTGAAGTGCATAGATCTGTTCCCGATATTCTATAGCTTTTTCAAATTG
>JBEHWO010000307.1:0-8393 GCA_040217695.1 Vulcanimicrobiota bacterium
CGCATATATCCGAAAGAAGAGTATCCAGGGTATCATCTTCATGGCACTGTAACCACAAAATTCTGTCTTTATATTCATCATGTTCTGAAAGAATATTTGCCCATTTTAACAGGAGAGAAGTTTTTCCGGCACCTGTTATGCCTTCTATATAAAAGAAATTTATACTTGAAAAAAGTTGTTCAATCTTCTTCAATTCTTTATCTCTTCCTGAAAACAAATCGGGAGGCTTCGGAAGAATGTTTAAAAACATGATAAATACCTGCCTGTATGATTGGATTTACTGTTTTATAATAACAAAAAATCCCGTAAAATACAAGAAAAATATAGAGAGAAACACCATAAAC
This sequence comes from Vulcanimicrobiota bacterium, assembly GCA_040217695.1. Lineage (GTDB taxonomy): Bacteria > Vulcanimicrobiota > SpSt-956 > SpSt-956 > JAKJGF01 > CALARM01. Next base: position 345 of record JBEHWO010000307.1, read on the forward strand.
TATTGTATAATTAATATCTTTATGATATTTTTATATTGCAAATAGGTACCAATAAACATTTACTGAGGTGAACATAAATAATACATATAAGCTCCTGTGAGGCGTAACATGTGACGGTAGGAACCCTTTTATTACATGCTTATGGTCAGGTCAGTAAAATAATTCATCTGACTGAAAGAGAATATTATATGAAAAATCCATCAAATTACTCTTTAGATAAAGAAACAATTGAAAAAACCATGCAGGAAAATCAGACCTTTATCGGTCAGATTTTAGCTACCACACCAAACCTCATTTATATTTACGATTTAAACAGACAATGTAATATCTATACAAATCACGAAATAGCCGGGTTTCTTGGTTATACACCGGAAGAAATAAAAAATATGGGCAGTAATTTATTAAAAAATATGCTTCATCCTGAAGATACGGAAAAAGTAATTGAATATCATAAAAATATTACAACTGCCGGTGACGGAAAAATCTTTTATATAGAATACAGAATGAAACACTCTGACGGTTCATGGAAATGGATGTACAGCAGAGATACCGTGTTTAAACGAAATTCAGAAGGATTTGCAGAGCAAATACTTGGTACGGCAATAGATATTACAGAAAGAAAAAATACAGAAAACTGGCAGGAACTGGCTTTAAAAATACTGAATTTTCTCAATGGATCTGAAGAAAAAATGAAGGTCATAAAAAAAATACTTGCTTTAATTAAAGAATTTACCGGTTTTGACGCAGTCGGAATTCGCCTGAAAAAGGGAATGGATTTCCCTTATTATGCAACAGATGGTTTCCCGGAAGATTTTATAAAAACAGAAAACCATCTCTATAACCATGATAATTCTGCTCCGGAAAACCCTGTGCTTGACTGCCTCTGCGGAAAAATACTCAGCAGAAATATAAATGATAATTTACCCTGTTATACAGAAAAAGGAAGTTTCTGGTGTAATGATACTTCATGTCTTACAATGGAATATGGAGACATATGCAGCAGGAAAACATGTATAGAAAAAGGATATAAGTCCATTGCTTTTATTCTTTTAAAATCAGGAGATGAAACAGAAGGTATTTTTCAATTGAATGATTCAAAGAAAGACTGTTTCACACCGGAAATGATATCTTTTTTAGAGGGTATAGGTTCAAGTATAGGTATAGCTCTTACAAGATGGTCACTTCAGGAATCTCTGAAAGAAACAAAAGATTATCTGGATAAAATAATTAATTCTATAGGCGATCCGATATTTGTAAAGGATATAAATCATAGACTTATAACGGTTAATGATGCTGAATGCAGTTTTTTAGGATATAAAAGAGAAGAAATCCTGGGAAAAACAGATTACGATTTCTTCCCGAAAGAACAGAGCGATATATTCTGGGAAAAAGATGATGTAGTTTTTAATACAGGGGAAGAAAATATAAATGAAGAAAAACTGACCAATGCATATGGTGATACACACACTATAGTAACAAAGAAAACCCTCTATAAAGATAAGGAAGAGAATAAATATATAGTAGGTATTACAAGAGATATTACAGATATAAAAAGACCACAGGAAGAAAAAGAAAAAATAGAAAAACAATTACGGCAGGCTCAAAAAATGGAATCAATAGGAACCCTTGCAGGTGGTATTGCTCACGACTTCAATAATATTCTGGGAACAATAATAAGCTATTCGGAACTGGGATTAAAGACTGTTTCAGATAAAAGCAGTGTAAGGAAAAGTTTTGAAGGAATAATAAGAGCAGGATACAGAGCAAGAGATATAATCAGACAGATACTTACCTTCAGCCGTCAGACAGGATTTGAATTAGCCCCTGTCTGTGTGGAAGATATTATAAAAGAAACACTTCCACTTATAAGATCATCAGTTCCTTCTACTATTAAAATAAAAACCATTATTAATACAGATGGTATGATTCTCGCAGATCATGGACAGATCAGGCAGATATTATTAAATCTCTGCTCCAATGCAATAGATGCCATGAAAGTTCACGGAGGACTTCTGGAAATAAATCTTTCCAGGCTGAATATAACATCAGAATATACCGGTTTAAAAGAGGGATACTATATAGTTTTAACTGTAACAGATACAGGTCACGGTATGGACAGAGAGGTACTGGAAAGAATATTCGATCCTTTTTTTACTACAAAAGATCAGACTAAAGGAAGCGGAATGGGTCTTTCAGTTGTTCATGGCATAGTAAAAAGCCATGGCGGAACGATAAAAGTAGCAAGTGAACCATATAAAGGAAGTTCTTTTCAGATTTTAATTCCGGAATTTCAGAATCATGTCAGTGAAAAAGAGAATACCCAAGAAGCAGTTATACCTGCCATGGAACGCATACTTTTTGTAGATGATGAGGAAGATCTGCTTTTTTCCCAGGGACAGATGTTAAAATTCCAGGGCTATGAAGTTACTTCTACTACATCCAGTACAGAAGCACTGGAAATATTTCAGAAAACCCCTTATGATTTCGATCTTATTATTACGGATCAAACCATGCCTGATATGACAGGTATTGACATAGTAAAACATGTGTTACATATCCGTCCCGGAATGCCTGTTATACTGTGTACCGGTTACAGTGAAAAATCTATAGAAGATCAAGCAGAATCACTTGGAATTAAATGTCTTTTAATAAAACCTGTTACAGCAAAGAATTTAATTAAAACAATAAAGAACGTGTTAGGAAAATGAGTCGTGAAAACTAAAAAACAAAAAAGGTGAGAGGAAAAATAATTTCTCCTCTCACCTTTCACTTATTGTTTAAATTCTGGTAAGTTCTTTATTCATAGACTCCATTCTCTTTGTAAACTGTTTGGCCTGATGAACAAAGGCTTCAAGCCTTGTATCGGAATTGGTCTGTCCCAGTCCGTCATAGGCAACATTCAGAACAGGAATATCATTATGTTCTTCTTTAAATCTCTTGAGAAGAGCAGCTGCTATTGTGCCGGGAAGGCAGGTAAAAGGTATGGTGTTTACAATACCGCAGAGACCTTTTTTATAAAAATCTGCTGCTTTACCCATACTCATAATTGCTTCTCCGAAGAATGTTCTCGGTACATATTCTTCTGCCATATCGAGTACTGCCTTTGTAGAAGGTTCTTCTAAATTTCTTAAGAATCCTTTGAATACTCCTGCAATCTTATGTTCTTCATGAACCTGGAATTTATCCATTAAGAGTGTTTTGCCTATAGTGATAATATCTCCTCGCTGTCTTGCAAGGAAATCACGTCTGAAATTCCTGTAAAGGAACCATTCGTAAACAGGTGCCACCCAGACTTCAACTCCAAGTTCTTCAAGTTTGATAATAATATCTTCATTGCTGAATCTGTTGGCACGGACAAAGAATTCCCCTACCATACCGACTACAGGTTTCAATTCACTTTTATCAACCTTTATTGATTCAAACATTTTACGGCATTCCTTGAGGGCTTTTATGAGATTACCCCGTTTCTCGATAGCCCCCATAGCCACATCCACTGCTTTTCTGTAGACCTCTTCCGTTTCGCCTTTATTTATTTCATATGGTCTTGTTTCTCTCAGGCATTTCTCTAAAAGATCTATAGATACCATACCCTGCCAGCCGAGAAGGAAAAAGTCTTTACCCACTACTTCCAGTTCTTCAAAGAAATTCTTTGCCTGATTTGGAGCATATATGGGAACATCTGTATATCCAATCTCATCAAGAACCATACGCTGTAACATATTATACTGGCCGAATCTGCAGGGGCCGCTTGAGCCTCCCATAAAGAAAGCTGCTCCTTTACGGTCGAAATCTTTACTCATTACCTGACGAACCATATCACCTGTTGTTACAATGGCAGGATAACATTCTTTACCCGATGTATAACGTCTGCCGAGCTTTACAGTTTCTTCATTTGACTCGGGCATGACTACTGCATTAACACCATTGGCCCTGAAAGCGGCAGCCAGTGCATGGGCATGATCTGACATATAAGGCAGATAAACAGTTCTTTTGGTGCCTTTTTCAATGGAAAGAATCTTTACCTGTTTTGTTTGTTCAATCTCAGAGGGGAATACATTTTTAAGACTGTCAAGGAATGCTTCACATCTTGTTATAGCTCCCACATCTGCACTGTGTTCATCAATCTCAATCTGAAGGAACGGTTTATCATCCATTTTTTCACGGAAGAAGTGAGATATAAAGGAATCAGGTCCGCATCCGAAATTGGTAAGATACATGGCATTAAGACGTCTATCTTTCCTTATGATTTCTGACATACAGAGTATTTTCTGTCCGTAGCGCCAGTACATATTGGGCCAGTCTCCAGAAATATCTATTTCATCTATGGGGAAGAAATCAAGAGGTATGGGAATAACTCCTAAGTTCATAAGTTTTTGAGGAAGTCCCAGATTTATGCCGGGATCACATCCATTATAAGGACGGCTTACAACAATAACAGCCTTATCTTCAGGTTTCAGACTGTCAAGTATTGCTTTACCTCTGGACTGTAACGTCTTGTAGAAAGTATCCTGAACTTCTGCTGCTTTCTTTATGGCATTTTTAACATCTTTTCCTTTCAGCCCAAGGATTTTACTCATTTCTATCAGTTCTTTCTGAACAGTTCCGGTATTATAACCTTCTTTAAAGAACAGTGCCGGTTCCAGAACTTTAATACCTGCTTTTTCAAAATTAATAGCAGAACGAAGCGTATAAGGTATACTCTGAACATAGGGACAGCTGAAGCTTTCGGGAAGGTTCGGATTGTTCTGCTTCATATTTATAAGGCTCGGAAGGAATAGATACTCAATCTTCTTATCTATAAGATTATGGACATGACCGAGGGCGACCTTTACGGGGAAACAGGTTTCTGCCACTGCATTTTCTACTCCCATATGAATAATCTTTTTCGTAGTCGTATCTGACAGTACTATTTCATAGCCAAGTTCTGTAAAAAAGGCAGACCAGAAAGGAAACATTTCATAATACATGGTAAGAATTCTCGGGAAGCCTATTTTCTTATCCCCTGTTACTTTATTTTTCTGATAATATTCAGTAAGAAGAGTTTCTCTTTCCTTAAAATAATCAGGAATATTATTCTTCTTTCTGGTTTTATCTATTTCAAATTTTTCACATCTGCTGCCGTAGAATAGATTCTGGCCGTCTTCTACCGTAACCTTTCTTATTTCACAGAGGTTTGAACACTCTTTACATTCAAAGGAACTTATCTCATATTCCATATTAACAATATCAAAGCCTTTAAATCTGCTCTGTGTAATTCCTTCTTCTCTGCAGTATTCCTGGGCAAGTATGGCAGCACCTATAGCACCTGTTACATCAAAATTCGGCGGTATACTTATAGGTTTTCCGAGAACACTCTCAAAAGCTGCCTTTACTCCCTGATTGTTTGCCACAGCTCCCTGGAAATATATCTTATTTCCAATCTTACGTTCTCCAACTACCCTGTTAAGGTAATTCTGTGCTATAGAATAGGAAAGACCTGCTACTATATCGGCTTTTTCAACACCTAACTGCTGGTTATGAACTACATCGGATTCCATAAATACAGTGCATCGTTCACCGAGACATGACGGACATTCGGAAGAGAGGGCAACTTCACTGAATTCTCCCTTTATATTTACATCCAGCCTTTCTGCCTGTTCTTCGAGAAACGAACCTGTTCCTGCAGCACAGACCTTGTTCATTTCAAAATCAACAATGGCTCCGTTGGAAAGACTTATATATTTAGAATCCTGACCACCTATTTCAAATATTGTATCTACTTCAGGATCATAATGTGCCGTAGCAGTAGCCTGAGCAGTAATTTCATTTCTTACCGCATCAGCACCTACGAGATCTCCTATCATGTATCTGCCTGAACCGGTAGTTCCCACACCTGCGACTATAACATGATCTTTTATTTCAGAACCTACTTCTCTGATACCCTGCCTTACTGCTTCTATAGGCCGCCCTGCAGTTCTCAAATAACTTCTTGCCACAACCTTTCTGTCTTCATCTATGGCAACAACATTCGTACTTATAGAACCAATGTCTATACCGAGATAAACCTTCAATTTTTCACCGGAAGAAAGAGGTTTTTCTTTACGAAGTAATCTGGACACATCAACAACACTGTCTTTTGAAAGAGGTACCATGGATTTTCTTTCTTTTCCTCTATTACTTTCAAGATATGCCTCAAGTTCAGAAAGGTTCCATGTTATTTTCTGTATATCCGGAACAGTCATACGAAGTAAAGCCACACCTATGGCAGGCATGGACGGGAAATGTTCCGGCACTATTAATTCACCGTCAATAAGGCCAAGAACTTCTCTAAAAGCTCTTATCATACCTTTGTTTGCTGCGACACCACCCTGAAACACTACAGGTTTTATAAAATCTTTCCCTTTACCTATACTGCTCCTGAAATTTCTGGCCATAGCAAAACAGAGGCCTGATATAATATCATAAACAGGTGTTGCTTCCTGCTGAAGGTGAATCATATCAGTTTTAGCAAAAACACTGCAGCGGCCGGCAATTCTCGGAGGAGTTTTGGATTTGAGGGATTCTTCGCCGAACTGTTCTATAGTGAAACCAAGCCTTGTTGCCTGCTGATCCAGAAAAGAACCTGTTCCTGCGGCACAGATGGTATTCATGGCAAAATCTTTTATCATCATAGTTTTCGAATGTTTATCATATTCTACAAGTATAAGCTTTGAATCTTCTCCGCCTATTTCAATAATCGTTCTTGTCTGAGGATGGAAAAGTTCTATCGCTTTGGCCTGTGCAACGACTTCATTTACAAAGGTACCTTTAATTTTGTCAACAATAAGTTTTCCGCCTGACCCGGTAACCCCTATATCCCATATACTTTCTACGGGAAATTTTGCTTCCACAGCTTTAAGTGCGTCAAGGGCAGTCTTTACAGGCTGTCCCATATGTCTTATATATTCTTCTTTTAATATTTCTTTTTTTTCATTCAGAATTACAAGATTTACACTTACAGAACCAATATCAATACCTAGAAACAATTTTTCACTCATCTTCTTAAAAAGTCAACTCCTTAATTTTACAGCCAGACATGGCTAAATTGCATAAAGACTATAATAATTTCTAAACTGTCTGTTGTCAAGGTGAGAAATTACATAAAACTATGTTTTTATTTTAAAGATGAAATCCTTCTTTTAATTTTGATAATTTTATGGGGGCATATTGTAATAGATAGCGTTTTTTTACGACAGTTAGATTCTTTTCACTGGAAACTACACGTGATTTAATAAATCTATTACTGACCTGAGCATAAATATGTAATAAAGGTTGTCCTCCCGTCACGCGTTACGCGTTACGCGTCACGAGAGCATGTATGTATCATTTATGTTCACTTCAGTAATTGTTAGCGATTAGCTTTACTTATTAACTGAAAACCAACAGCTAATTGCTATTTTATTAAATGTGACATTGTCAGTTTAATTTACAGGTAAAGCAAAATAAAACCTCGACCCTTTTCCTTTTTCACTTTCAACACCTATTATACCATTATGCCCTTCTACTATTTTCTTTGTTATAGCAAGCCCCAGACCTGTACTTGTTTCATTACCTGTAGGTTTTACACTGACCCGCTGAAATTCCTTGAATAACTTTGATAATTCAGTAGCAGGAATCCCCTGACCTTCATCTATAACATCTGTAACTATATAATTATCTTTCATTTTAACGTCAATAGTTATTGTTGTATGTTTATTAGAAAATTTCACAGCATTACCGATTAAATTATTCATAACCTGAGTCATTTTATCTCTGTCAAACAATATCTCAGGCAGATTATCTTCATAAATAAAATTAATCTTTATATTTTTTTTATCTGACAATATTCTATTCATTTTTATATTATATGTTAAAAAATCCATATAATCCTGTTTCTGCATATTAAGTGTAAGTTTACCTGCTTCTATTGCAGTTATATCCAGTATATCACTCAGGAGTCTGTTCATATAATTAACGAGATATTCTGTATCTTTTAAAATATCAATCTGCTCTTCTGTAAGATTTTCCGTTAATATATTTAATAAAAATTCT
>JBEHWO010000308.1:0-8361 GCA_040217695.1 Vulcanimicrobiota bacterium
ATGCCTATTTCCGGAGATATAGCGATGGTAATAAACGTGGAAATAACTGATAATGATATTAATAATAACACTTTTGATTTTATTTTATCATTATTAAATAATAGTCTGTGTATATAAAGAATAAATGCAAAAGGCAGTATAAACCTTATGGCAATATAGTTTATTCCTGCGCTCGGATTCCATGACAGAAGTGAAAAAACTGCAAATATAATGTTTTTATATTTGACCGGTATATCGAACCACCTGATAATAAAGGCAAATAAACTCAGATTGAAAATGGTTCCGATTGTGAGGATTATATAATAACTGGACCTGACGGAAAGGCCAAATTTACTCATCAGTACATGAAAATATGCAGGTACATATATAAGTGCCGGTCCATAGTCAAAATAAAAATCTCTGTATGGAATTTTTCCCATTAACATAAAATCTATTCTTCTTATAAAATAGGTTCCTTCTCCATGCCAGTCTTTTCCTACAAGAAAATATAACATAACATTATAACCTGTAAGCAAAAGAGCAATTATAATATAAAGCCTTCTGTCCACACATGTGCCTTCATTATTTTCCGTAAATATCCGGCATGATGAAGAATTGCCGAATATTATTCCGGTAAAATAGAAAATAAATATAAAGGCTGCAGTACAGAGGATGGATATCTTATTGTTAAAGCCGAATACATAAGAGTCGGAATCTACAATTTTAGTACCGGGAAACATATAGGGAAGAAAAAAAATACACCAGAAAGCAGCGAGTGATATTATAATATATAATGATATTTGCCTGACTTTCAATTTTTATAAACCTTTCCGGGATGAGATTCCTTCTATAACTATTTGATTTATTATAATTAAATTGCCGTTAATATGCAAGGAAGAATTTAGCAACTAAAGCGACTGATAGTAAGTAGTAAAATTTCTGTTGCTGTGATAAAATTATAAGGAGTAATATACAGGGAGGTAATATATATGGAAAATATTAAAAGCCCCGTTTTAAACAGAGGTGCCTTATTTTTTTTAGTTTTTTTATTTATAATGTCTCTTATCAGTTTTTATATGGCAACCCTTCCGAAATGGACAGGAAAACTTGACACCAGGCTTCTCTGTCAGGACAGTTTCTGCCCCGGTACGAAAGGTACAATAAGAGTAATTACCGTCAATCATGACGGATTTAAGCCGGTAAAAGATGCAGACATAAAAGTCTGGCTTTCCGCAAAAAATAGAACATGTGAATTTCTCAATAAAAAAAGCGATAATTATGGTACCATGGACGGAACCTTCGATATACCGTCGGATATGGAAGAAGGAGAAGGCACTTTAACTGTTAAGGTTTCATCACCTGTCGGCCAGGATACGATTACGCAAAAGATTACTATCAGCCGTTCCTGCAGAATTTTGCTTACTTCGGACAAACCTGTATATCAACCGGGCCAGACCATTCATATAAGATCTCTGGCCATGGAAAATGAAAATCTCTCTCCCGTAAAAGACAGAACTGCTACTATAGAAGTTGAAGACAGCAAAGGCAATAAAGTTTTTAAAACAATAGATAAGAAAACATCTGCCTATGGTATAGTTTCGGCAGATTTTATCCTTGCGAGAGAAGCAGACCCGGGAGATTATAAGATAAGGTCCATAGTGGGTGGCAATCAATCTGAGATTACCGTTTCAGTAAAAAAATATGTACTGCCGAAATTTAAAGTAACCCTTTCTACCGATAAAAAGTTTTATCGTCCCGGAGAAATAATAAAAGGAGATTTAAAAGCAGACTATTTCTTCGGCAAACCTGTAGCAGGAGGAACTGTTAAAGTAGAACTTTCGTCTTATGATGCGGAATATCATAAGTTTGCAGAAATTCAGGGTAAAACCGATGAAGACGGGAATTTTATTTTTGAACAGTCTTTAGAAACATATTTTGCAGGACAGCCTCTTGAAGGAGGCAAAGGCATGGTTCGCTTTACTGTTGAAGTTACGGATAAGGCTGAACATAAAGAAATAATCTATGAGACATTTTTCATATCAAAAGACACAGTGCAGATTACCATAGTACCGGAAAGCGGGGAAATAGTTCCCGGTATAGAGAATATACTTTATCTTATTACATCTTACCCGGATGGCACACCTTGCAGGGCAACCGTTTCCATGACTTTCGGACAGCAGGGCTCTCAGGGATTTCAGACCTCTTCTACAGGTATAGCAGAATTTACATTGAAACCTGAATTTATTAACAGACAGCTTGAAGTAAAGTGCAGTGACGGCATGGGAAACTCCGGTGCTATAACCTATGTTCCTTCAACAGATCGGACTGAAGAATCTCTTCTTTTACGTACAGATAAAGCTGTCTATAAAGATTCTGATGTCATGAACCTCGAAATCCTCTCTTCTACAGACGGAACCGTGTTTCTGGATATAGTTAAAAACCGTCAGACACGGCTCACTAAAATTCTTACAATAGGAGATAAAAAAGCAAAACTTGATATTCCTCTTACCGGAGATATGGCCGGAACACTTCAGATACATGCTTACAGACTGAAAAGAGACGGTAATTTTGCAGTAGACACAAAAACTGTTTATGTTGAAATAAGTAAGGATCTGTCTGTAAAGGTAAGTTCTGATAAAGATACATACAGACCGGGCCGTTCAGGTAAGATAGATTTCGAAGTGAAAGATAAAGAAGGTAAACCTGTTCCTGCCGCCCTTGGTATCTCAGTGGTAGATGAAAGTGTTTTTGCCCTTGCAGAAAAAGAACCGGGACTGGAAAAGGTTTATTTTACCCTGGAACAGGATCTTTTAAAACCGAAAGTCGAAGTCTGCAGGCATTATATTGACATGGTAAGTGATGACCTGGTAAGGAAGAAAAATAATCAGAATACTGCAAAGGTTGCTTTCTGTTCCATACCTGAATCCCCCTATTCTATTATGGTAAGCACCTATCCTGAAAGACTTGCCGGGATAATGGCAATGCAGCAGAAATATTTTTATTTTCTTCAATGGTTTGGCATGCTGTGCGTGATGCTCGTTTTGATATTATCACCTCTTTCTATACTGGTATTTACCTTTTATAACGAATTTTTAAAGAAAAAAGATGAAGAGAGGTTTCTTCCTGTTACCAATGATAATTTTGTTACAATGATTGTTTATACGGGAGGATTTTTTCTTGTATTTCTCACCCCTTTTGTTATGGGATTTCTGACTTATATTATATTAAATATGAAACATTATTATCACAGGAACGAATATACATCCCTTGTATGGGCTGTGGCAGCCATGGCCCTGGCAGCTTTAATTTATACGATAAACTTAAGGAATAAAATCCGCTCTGAAGATGTAAAAAAACTTAATACCCTCAGATATTCCTTTCAGTTGATACAGTTATTTGTTGCCGGATTGATTGTAACCGCAGCTCTTCTGCTGGCATGTGCCATGACGGGAAAAGAGCAGATAGGCGGTATATCAATCTTCTTACTGTTTCTGACAGGTGTTATTTCTTCTGTTTTTATGAATTTTATACTTATTTATAATATACGCTCTCATGCCGGAAAACAGAGGAAAGCTACTGTATGGCATTTTATATATAACTGCGGATGTGTTGTTATTGCAGGCCTTGGTGTGGCAGGCCTCCTTTTTGCCGTAATAGCACCCAATTTTCTGAAAGCAAGGGCACAGGGGCCGACATTATCCGGTACTATTAAAGGTGAAAGTAATAGTTCTACTCTGTCTGTAGCTTCAGACGAAGTAGCCCCGCAATATGAGCCAGGACAGGGTCTGAAACTTGATGGCGGCGGATTTTCAGCTAAAGAAGAAAAAGTTCGAAATGAAGGCGAGCTTTTCGGGCCTGAAACTTCTCATGGCAAAAACTCTCAGGAATTACCCGCCTATTTGCGTCAGTATTTCCCTGAAACAATGTATTTCAACCCTGAACTTATAACAGACGAGGAGGGTAAAGCTTCTGTCATACTCAAAATGGCAGATACCATAACAACCTGGAGAATGGGTGTTTCGGCTTCGTCTCTGAATGGTGATACGGGCGGGACTGATTATCCCATAAAGGTATTTCAGGATTTCTTTATTGATCTGGATCTTCCCCTTAACCTTACTTCAGGTGATGAAGTGTTCATACCTGTCGCAGTATATAATTATCTTCAGGAAAAACAGGATATAGAATTAATTGCTGTAGAAGACGACTGGTTTGATCTGTTATGCGACCCGGTAAAACGTTTATCCCTGGGGGCGAATGATGTAACTGTCTTATATTATCCCGTAAAGATACATGATACGGGAAAAAAGAAATTTACCGTTTATGCAAAAACAAAAAAAATGAAAGACGGTATAGAAAAATCCGTGACGATAATTCCTGACGGTAAAGAAATTCGTCTGGCAGAAAACGGATGGCTCAGAGAAAAGGCCATTGTTGCTATGAATATACCGGAAAATGCCATAAATAAATCTTATGATATGGGCGTAAAGATTTATCCCGGCATGTTCAGCCAGCTTGTAGAAGGACTCGACAGCATGCTCCGTATGCCTCATGGATGTTTTGAACAGACTACTTCTGCCACATATCCTGATATTATGGTACTGGATTACATGAAAACATCGGGTCAGATTACGCCTGATATTCAGATGAAGGCAGAATATTATATAAATACCGGCTATCAGAGACTTATTACCTTTGAAGTTTCCGGAGGAGGTTTTTCTCTTTACGGAGATGCCCCCGCATCTGTCTGGCTTTCCGCCTACGGACTCATGGAAATGTATGATATGAACAGAGTATACCCTGTTGATGAAAAGATAATAGAGAGGACAAAAGAATGGCTTATTTCCCGTCAGGAAGTTGACGGTTCATGGAAAGCCGATGGTTACAGCTCGTGGGATGCTGCAGGAGGCGGTAATTCTGACCTGCGGGTAACGGCTTTTGTCGCATGGTCTCTTGCTCAGAGCGGATATGAAGGAGAATCTCTCAGAAAGGCAATCAGTTATATAAAATCTTCCATGAAAGATCAGAAAGATTTTTATACTATGTCTCTTGTGGCAAATCTGCTTTTATATACAGATCCGAAGGGGCAGGCAACAAAAGATCTTCTTGAAACTCTTTATAAAGGAAGAAGTGAAAATAAAGACGGTGTGTCATGGGCAATAGACGGGAGAACTCTTACTCAATCATATGGAATGATTGCCAGTATCGAAACAACCTCTCTTGTGACACAGGCTTTTTTACGAGCAGGTTCTTACGGTGATGCTGTGGAAAAATCTCTGAAATTTCTGGCTGTGTCCAGAGATACATATGGCACATGGCACTCCACACAGGCCACTGTACTTGCCCTTAAAACCCTTATCCTTGCAATGAATACGGATATGGGAAAAGACAGTAAGGGGAAGATACATATACTGGTTGACGGACAGGAAGCAGGTACTGTTGAAATTATCCCGGAACAGAGCGATGTTGTCAAATTCCTGGATCTTAAAGGATATGCAAGGGAAGGTAATTTTAATGTGGAACTTGTACCGGAAGGAGATATAAGATGTATGTACCAGATTATTTATTCTTACTATATACCATGGTCTTTATCTCAGACTTCCCGGGGAGAGCAATCACCTGTAAAGATTTCCGTCGCATATGACAGAAGTGAGCTCAGGCGCAATGATATATTACAGGAAATGGTAACTGTTACCAATACGTCGGAAAAGCCGGGAGAATCTGTAATAATAGATCTCGGAGTGCCTCCGGGATTTGATGTTATTGCCGAAGATTTTGAAAAACTGCTTGAGCAACAGAAGATAGAAAGATTTGATATGACAGGAAGGCAGGTCATCGTATATCTGAAACGGCTTGAGCCGGGAAAAACTTTCGGTTTTTCTTACGGCCTGAGAGCTAAATTCCCTGTAAAGATTACTACCCCTGTTTCAGAGGTTTATGAATATTATAATGCAAATACTAAAGGCTATTCAGTGCCTGAAAAGATTGAGGTGACGTTATGATGAAAATAAATTTTAACAGAATTATACTGGCAGTTGTTTCTATATCTATTATAACCGGTCTCACTGTAACGGTATTAACAAAAGAAGCTTTCCCCCTCATGGGAGTAGCTCTTGTTTTACTCTTTTTATCACCGGCAGGGCTTCTCTCTATGGTTTTTTATAACAATCATCTTAAAAAGATTGATAGCAGGAGGTTTCTTCCCGTAGATAACAGTGAGAATTTAAGAGCAGTAATCGTCTATCTTGCAGGATTTTTTGTCATAATCTTTACACCTGTTATTATTGTTATGGTACTTACTCTTATATCAGAGTTTATGCGTTTCCACAGTCACTCCCAGGATCTTATTGCACTCTTTCTGTATATTGCCATTGGTATGTCGGCAGCCTATATCATAATGCTGGAGAACAGGAAAAAACTGGATGATATTCAGGCTATCAATACATTGAAGATTTCTTTTTTATTCATGCAGTTATTTACTGCCGGTATTATAATTTTTATTGCTCTTCTGGTGCATTCCATTTTTTTTCATACGGATGATACGTTTGAAAAATTAAAATATCTTGCAGTTCTTGCACTGGCAGGCACTTTTTCTATGCCTTATATGTTATTTTTTAATGTTCTTTCTCATATTTCAAGGCCGAAGGCAAATCCTTATAACGAGTAGTGTGAAGCGTGATGTGTTACATAAAGTTGAGAGTTGAGGGTTGAGAGTTTGGAAGCAGTCAACTCTCAACTTTCAACCTTAAACTATAAACTCTATTTACTGCTCACTTTTTTATATTTCCAGTCAAGTATTATTTTTCTTAAAAGAGCCGTTATAAAAAAGGCAAGTATTGCGCTTTTTATTATATCCTGATGGAGGCAGAACCATAAAGTTGAAAATAATATAATGCCCAGTATAATACCTGCTGTGTTGATAGCTTTCAGAAAAGCACTTCCGAGAGTAAGATAATCTTCCGGCCCTATGAGATGTTCTTCATCTTCGTCTGTTTTCAATGTCTGTTTTCTGTCAGGGAGCATATGGACTGTAAAGAAACTGAGTATATAAGACATGGAACCTATAAAAATCAGGAGACTTATGGACATTTTGTCACCCGGGTTGCCGGGGTTGCCGAAAATACCTCTTTCAAGTGTCTGAAACATACCGTAATTCAAACCGTTTGCATATAACCATGCACCGGTGGAATAAGAGAATGAATAGGCAAGGTTTGCTACGGACATAAATCCTGCAAAAAGGGAACCTGCGGCATTGGCAGGAATAACAGCTCCCACTATACTGAAGGTACTCATGCGGGTTATACTGATTAAAATGGCATAAAAGAAATTATATGTGCCGAGATATCCGAGACGTACAGATTCTTCGGACAGACCTGTAAGAAAATTATTGTGAATATAAGAAGTTACCTTTGTAAAGAGAGGATCTACAAGAAGATACTGGGTCAGGTTTACGAGAATGCAGCAGACTATAAAAATTTTGAATATATTCCTGAGTCCCATTCTGTCCTGCCATTTAACACCTATCCAGGCAAATATGAGAACCCCCAGGAAATACCCCACATAGGAAGCACCGTCGGCAAATCCAATCTGAGTCTGAGTAAAGTGAAGGTTTTCTATGAGATGATTGGTCCAGAGAGCTCCCAGAGAAGGCTGAAAATGTATGAAAAAATAAAAAACTACTATCCAGAGTATATGTCCTGTATTCAGACCATCCCAGAAATTTTTTATGGAACTTGTAATAGGGATGGATTCTCCTTTATCTTTAGGTAACATGAGCACAAACAGGAGAACGATAACAGGTACAAGGGCGAGGAGGGGGAGGAGATAGTTTATCTTGAAATGTTCTGCTATCCATCCTCCTGATACGGATGCTACAATACTTGTTCCGTATATGGCAGTCCAGCAGATGGCCTGGTTCAATCCTACTGTGGTGGCTTTTGATTGACCGCTTGCTTTCGATTCTTCATCTCCTTCTATTACCGTTGCTCTGTCTACAGCCACGTCTGTGCAGGCAAATACCACACCTATGGCAAACATGACCCAGAAGAATATACTGGCAGAAGTGTCTACAAAAGGTGTAATAATATAAAGTATGGCACCTATGGCAAGAAAGAATATAAGAGAGACTTTCGTTTTACCATAGGCATCCATAAGGAAGCCTATGATGGGCTTGAAACTCCATGCCAGATAGGAACGTGAAAAATATTGCTGTGTAAGTTCTTCACTCAGGCCGTAATGGATGTGAAAGTGTCTGAAAAAAGAGTGGTATGTAATACCCTGGAAAGGATTGGCAAGACCCTGAAGCACATATTCCAGGGCAAAAATAATTTTTATGGGATTTATACCGCTTCTTGCCGGTGTTTCTTCTGTCTGTTTCTCGTGACT
>JBEHWO010000309.1:0-8359 GCA_040217695.1 Vulcanimicrobiota bacterium
AAATATATAAGAAGCATTATACCACTTCCTGGTAATTCTGAGCTGTCTTCCCAGGTGTTCTACAGTTATACTGGCAGGCATAGGAACTTTCATGGGTCTCTTTTTATCCGTAACTGCAAGTTCAGAAGAACCCTCAGTTTCATAGTCTTCCTGATCTGTAAAAACTCTTCCGCGAAAATTGGGATGTTCTTTAAAACTTACTACAGCACAGCAACTTCCGCATCGCCCTATAGCTGTCTGAGGATCTACGTCATAATCAGGAATCTGTATGCCAC
This sequence comes from Vulcanimicrobiota bacterium, assembly GCA_040217695.1. Classification (GTDB taxonomy): domain Bacteria; phylum Vulcanimicrobiota; class SpSt-956; order SpSt-956; family JAKJGF01; genus CALARM01. The sequence goes on from JBEHWO010000309.1 coordinate 276, forward strand.
AGTTTTTACAGTAATACATTCTGCCGGACCTCCTCAAAATTCTGATGAACTATTATCACTACAAAATGAGAAAAGATAAATATTAGGAAAAATTAAATTGTTAAAGAAATATAAAAAAATATGAAGGGATAAAAAAAAATTAACAGGAATTATTATAATAAGTGTTTAAAAGAATTATACGTGTAATAATAAAAAGGGTGATGGGTGATGGGGGTTTATTAAATATTGATGCTCACCTCGGTAGAAAGAAGGTAATATACATGCCATACAATACATATAAACTTCTTCTTATAGCCGGTATAATAATTTCTGCACTGGCTTTTTCCTGTATCTATAATAAAGAAAATTTTTCCATAGCTCCTGTATCGGCTTCCGCAAAACAGTTAGAGAATCAAGAAGACTTGATCACTTTTCTCGAGAATGCAAAATCAGATAAAGAAAGAAAGAAAATATTTGAAGATAACAGAACCATTATCAATTCTGATTTCATCATTTTTATACTGAAAAAGGCCAACGAACAGTTTGACGTAACTTCAATTGCAGATAAGAGTAATAATAGCTTTAACACCGTAATTATTGACCATAAGGAAGGGGATATAGAAAATCTCATAAGGAAATATCGTGAACTTGCCTGTGACAACATGACTCCTGAAAAACTGAAAAGCAGTGAATGGAAGGAAATTTCAAAAAAACTATACAATATTCTATTTAAAGACGGAGAGAAATATATGAAAAAAAGAATCCTTGTTTCTCCTCATAAAATGCTTCACTATCTTCCCTTTCAGGTAATGTCTGATGATAAAGGTATGATGCTTGTAGAAAAATACGATATATCCTATCTGCCATCGGCGAGTGTATTGAAATACTGTCAGAAGAAAAATACTCTTAAAAAAGAAAAACTTCTCGCCTTTGATCTGGGTAATTTTAAAGCAGATGAACTTCCCTCTCTTCCCGGAACAGAAGAAGAAATTAAAGCTATAAGTGAATATTTTCCTCTAAAGGAGGCCTATTCCGGGAAAGACATGGCTACAGAAATTTTATATAAAAAAGGAGGAGATTTTGATATATTGCACCTGGCAACTCATGGCATTCTGGACACAAACTCTCCTCTCTTCTCTTCACTTGTTTTTTCTGACAGAAGATTGAATGTATATGAAATATTCGAGCTCAATCTTAAAGCCTACCTTGTAACCCTGAGTGCATGTAAAACAGGTTTCTCCGAAGATGCCAGAGGTGATGAACTTGTCGGGCTATCCAGAGCCTTCATATATGCAGGAACTCCTACAATATGTTCAAGCCTGTGGGATGTATCTGACAGGGCTACTTCCGAACTGATGAAAAGCTTTTATTTTCATCTCAGAGACAAAAATAAAACAGAAGCTTTAAGACTCGCCCAGTTAGATATAATGAAAAAATACCATCACCCCTTTTTCTGGGCTCCCTTTGTTTTAACAGGCGACTGGAGATAGGGTATAAAATTTTCTGATTATGAGAAGGAAAATCATTATTTACTGAAGAATAATCAAACAAATATTTATTATAAGGAGGAATGACAAATGTCCCAAAAAACCATAGTAGCCCTTTTTGTATTAATAATCAGTTCTTTTATCCTGACAGCTTCCATAGGATATTCTGCAGAACCCTATCTCGGAACAGATCCTGTCATATCAGTCGTAGACAGTTATTTTCAGGCAGTAGGCGCAAAAGATTTCCATACAGCCTATTATCTCAGAACCGAGTGCTGGAGAGACTGTAATTCCTTAAAAGCTTTTACCGACAGCTGGAATGATAATGTAACAACCAAATTAGTAGACAGAAGTGCCTGCTGGAACGGTGAATGTAAAGCTGTAGTAAAAGTTAGAATATATACAGAAGATAATCACTGTGGCTGGTGTCAGGAAACTGCACCGAGATATTATTCAGGCAAAGTCTATCTCGTATATGAAAAATGCAGAAAAGCCTGGAAAATAGATTCCATAGCAATTGATGAAGAGATAAACGGAATTAATTTCGGAAAATAATTTTTATAAAATAAGTGAAATAAAAAGCTTAAGGGGAAAATACCTTAAGCTTTTTATTTTTTATCGACATATATCCAGAGCAAGTAAAGACAATAACTTTACAGTACTTTTAAAAGAAGCCTCATCAATATCAAACTCCGGAGTATGACCTCTGAGCATTATTTCTTTACCTGTCACGTCGCTCAGATTGGCTCCCACTCCTATATTTGTAGCGAGACCGCCTTTTTCCTGAACCCTTTTCATCATATAAGTAAAATCTTCACTACCTCCTTCGGCAGGAGAAGTGACAAAGGAAAAACCGCCTGCTTCTTCTGCAATTTTTTCAACCATTTTTGCAAGTTTTTTATCACTTTCTGCACTGCCGGCACTTCCCATATTTTTTATTTCAACCGTACAGTCATGCATCATTGCAGAAGATTTTAATATCTGTAAAGCTTTCTCATACATATAATCACTTACTTCATCATTTGCTCCTCTTGTTTCTATAACCATATGAGCCCTGTCACAGATTATATTCCTCCCTGTGCCGGCAATTAATTTACCTACGTTTACCCTTGTGGCTCCTTTACTGTGTCTCGGTATGGCATAAAGATTTAATACGGCAGAAGCTGCTGCCATAAGGGCATTTTTACCTTCTTCAGGCCTGCCTCCTCCATGGGCAGATTTACCTGTAAAAAAAGCGTCAAATTTTTGTGTCGCAAAATATCCGCTCATACCGGGAGCTATTTCACCTGTTTTCCATTTACTTGAAATATGATGACCTATAAGATAATTCACATCATCAAGTATACCTGAACTCACCATGGATTTAGCCCCTCTTACTCCTTCTTCTGCAGGCTGAAAAATCAGTTTTACAGTTCCGTGAATAGAATCTTTCATTTCCATCAGAACTTCTGCTATACCGAGCCCGACGGCTGTATGGGTATCATGACCGCAGGCATGCATAACACCGTTGTTTGCAGAAGAAAACCCCTCTCTGAAAGGCCTGTGTTCAGGGCTTTTACTTTCTACAAGGTCAAGACCGTCCATATCAAAACGGAATGCCACTACAGGCCCTTCTCCCCTCTCTAATATCCCGACAAGGCCGGTAAAACCGTCTTTAAATAATTCTATAAAATCCCTGTCTCCGCCCTGTTCAATGGCACGCATGAAGTGTGATTGAAGCACTTCCCGGGAAGGAAGGCCCATTCTGTCTTCAGCATTTATAACCTCTCTGCCTGCTTTCAGTTTATAACCGAGTCCGGTCAGTTCTGCTGCCACAATAGAAGCTGTACGGAATTCCGTCCATGCAGATTCCGGGAAGCGATGAAAATCTCTGCGATAGGAAATTATTTTTTTTTCAATTCTGTCCAGAATTTCCTCGACCATCATAAAAATCACCTTCTTATTTTTTTATAATATTATATATTAAAATTGTATTTTTTCCATATTTATGATATATATTATTACAGTGATCAGTGATCAGTATTTCTGACTATGACTTAACGAGATCATCATAGAGAGAGGTCATGTAACTATGAATCAAAATAAAGCAGATGAAATGGTTGCCAGGGGACTGGACTTTTTTCACCAGGGAAATTACGAGGAAGCAATTAAATGTTATGATGAAGCCATAGCATTCAGTCCGAAAAATACAAAAGCATGGATAAACAAAGGAAAAGCCTGCGCGGATCAGGGTAAATATGAAGAAGCAATCAGATGTTACGATAAAGCCCTGTATATTAATCCAAACTACATAAAAGCCTGGTACAACAGAGGTGTAGTTTTCGGTGATATGGGGAAATATGAAGAAGAAATAAAATGTTATGATAAGGTTCTGGAAATAGAGCCGAAAGATGTTGATGTCTGGTATAATAAGGGTCTGGCACTGATCAGTCTCGGTAAATACGGAGAAGCAGCAAAATGTTATGATAAAACGCTGGAACTGAATCCGGGATGTGTTGATTCATGGTATAACAAAGGTAAAGCTCTGGCACTTCACAGAAAATTTAATGAAGCAATCATATGCTATGACAGAGCCATTGAACTTAAACCTGAATATCTTAAAGATCTGTGGTACAATAAAGGTGAAGCACTGGCAAATTTCGGGAAACATGAAGACGCAATTATAGCTTATGATACAGCCATAAAAATTGCTCCCGACTATGCATCTCCATGGTGCGGTAAAGGTAATGTATTCTATGCACAGGGAAAATATAAAGAAGCAGCCACATGTTATGATACAGCATTAAAGATTAAACCGGCATATGCAGAAGCATGGTATTACAAAGGTCTGGTAATGAACGAACTCGGGAAACATGATGAAGAAATAAAATGTTATGATGCAGCTATAAATATTAATCCGTTATATGCAAAAGCTCTTTACAGCAAAGGATTAATTATGGCGGTTCAGGGGAATCACAGAGAAGCGGTTACATGTTTCGATAGAGTTTTACTTATAACGCCGGAAGATTATCGTATTTATACCGATAAAGGTAAATCTCTGTCTGCTCTCGGAGATTATGAAGATGCAGTCAGATGTTTCGATAAAAGTCTGGAACATTATCCTGACGATGATTTTATCTGGTATGATAAAGGTAAAGCTCTGTCGTCTCTGGAAAAATATGAAGAAGCACTTGAGTGTTATGAAAAAACATTGAGTATTTATCCGGATCATGCCTATGCACTGTATAAAAAGGGAACAACCCTGTTTTCTATGGGAAAATACAGTGATGCCATTAAATCTTTCGATAAGGTTCTGAAAGTTGTTAAGGATGATTATATGGTTTATTATGATAAAGGCAGAGCACTGGCATACATGGAACAACATGGCGAAGCAGTTAAATGTTTCAATAAAGCTTTAAAAATAAATCCAAAAGATACTGATGCCTGGAATAGCAAAGGAGAAAGTTTAGTCATGCTAAAAAAATTCACCTCTGCTATAGAATGTTATAACAAAGCCATAGAATTAAATCCTTCCTCTGCGACAGCGTTCTGCGGTAAAGGTCTGGCTCTGTACAAACAGAAAAAATATGAAGATGCACTGGAATATTCAGAGAAAGGCCTTGAACTGGAACCGGGCAATCTTTCTCTGGAAGATCTTCATAAAAAATGTATTAATAAGCTGGCTGTTAATTACGGATATATAAAGTGAGGATTTATAGTTGAGGGTTTATAGTTGAGGGTTTAAAATTACTCTTCAACTCTCAACTCTCAACTCTCAACCCTCAACTTATTATAGCTGCTCATTGTTAAAATAATATCACTTCCACCATATCACCTTTTTCCATTAGATCAACCAGTGCAGGTATTTCTATATAACCGTCTGCTTCTGACATACTTGTAATGGCTCCCGATGTTTTAAAGGCAGGCTCTACTTCTCTGCCGATTATTTTCACTGTGAGAAATTGATGCCTTCCCAGAGTGGAAGTAATTCTTTTAGTAATAGGTAATTTTATTTTTCTTACAATATCTTCAGGGAGACGGCCCATTTTTCTGAAGAGGGGTACCAGCATAATATATGCATTGGAAAGGCATGAAGAAGGATTTCCCGGCATTCCGAAGACCAGTGTATCATTAATTTTCCCGAAAAGAGTGGGTTTGCCGGGTTTTACTGCTATACCATGAAACAAAACCTCTCCATGACGGGATATGGCTTCTATAATAACATCCCTCTCCCCTACTGAACTTCCTCCGGAAAAAATTATAATATCAATATTTTCATACAAACGTATAACTTCTTCTATTTTTTCTATTTCATCTTCAATTATTTCCTCATGAATAAATGCATTTACACCGTGAGAAGTCAGAACAGCATGAAGTGTATAAGAATTCACATCATAAATCTGTCCTGTTTCAAGTTTTGTTCCCGGAGTCCTGACTTCATTGCCGGTAGGTATGATAACTGCTTTCGGTTTTCTGTAAACATCAATATAATCCATACCCAGAGCTGTCAGAACACCTGTTTTTGCGGGGGTAAGAAAATCACCTTTTCTCAAAACTACAGAACCTTTTACGATATCTTCTCCCCGAGGTGAAACATGCTGGCCCGGATATACAGGTTTATAAACAAGTATATCTTCTCCGTTTTTTTCAGTATTTTCTACCATAACAACAGAGTCTGCACCTTCCGGTATCATAGCACCGGTAGCGATCTGAGAACATTCACCGTTTTTTATGGCACAGAGAGGATGCATACCTGCATGTATTTTATCAATACATTTCAACCTTACAGGTTTAAACTGTCCTGCAGAAAAAGTATTTTCACTTATAACTCCATAGCCGTCCATAGCAGACCTTGCAAAAGGTGGAACATTTATCCCTGAAATTACATCCCTGGAAATAACTCTCCCTGATGCCTCAATTACATGCACTTTCTCTTCATCTGCAATTTCTTTTATTGATGAAAAACAGATTTCCATTGCTTTATCAAGTGTTATAAGAGAACCTATTGGTTTCATGTCCTGTCTCCTCTATTTAAAAATTTCCATAACCATATGTCCCAGTTCAGGTAAAACAAGTTTTTCCATGGCAAGAGTGACTGCCCTGGGTGATCCGGGAAGACATATAACAAGCGTGCTCCCTGCAACACCTGCCATTGCCCTGCTCATCATGGCAGCAGTTCCTATTTCCTGATAACTGAGGTAACGGAAGAATTCTCCGAAACCGTCAAGTTTCTTATCAAGCATTTCCTCTAAAAGATTAACTGTTATATCTTTCGAGGAAATACCTGTACCTCCGTTAAATATGATTACTTCTGCCCGAAACCATGTCAGTTCGTTTTCCACAAAGGTTTTTATAATATTCGCGTCATTTTCTATGATAATAGAATCCACTACCTTATGGGAATGTTTCTCAAGCATTTCTCTTATAATGTTTCCCGACATGTCCGTTTCTTTTGTCCTGGTATCACTTACTGTTACAATCAGAGCTTTTACGCTCTTACGGGATTTTTCTCTATGTTCTTCAAGACTCATTTAGCTGACCTCCTTAATGATTTTAATGAATTATATAACTTTCGCCGAAAAAAAACAATGAGATAAAAAATTAGTAAAAATAATGCATTCACATAGGATTTTACATAATAAAGAAAGAAGTATTTATTGTGATAAAATTACAGAAATAAGTATAAATAATAATCTATCAGAATAGTTCTACTCGTGAAGGAGTTATTATATGACAATATTTACAACAAAAAGGTTAATAATAAGAAAAGTAGAAGAAAAAGATAGTCTTTTATTTTACAGGCTGTGGACAGACGGTAAAGTCATGAAATTCGTCGGTTTTCCGAAAGGGCTGAACATAACGGAAGAAGAAATAAAAAATGGAATCCTCAAGCAGTCTGAAGATGAATATAATAAACCCCTTGTTATTCAACTGAAAGAAACAGGAGAAACAATAGGAGAATGCAAGTTAGGACTGCCTGATAAAAACGGAATTTCCGAAACAGATGTAAAATTATTACCTGAGTTTCATGGCAAAGGCTATGGTAAAGAAATAAAAAAAAATCTTGTAGATTACCTGTTTACTAATACTGACTGTTCTGGTATAAAGGCAACTCCCAATAAACTGAATATAGCCTCACAGAAGATGCAGGTTGATTATAACTTGTAGCAAAGTTTAATAAAACCTTACGGTTACTCTATATGCTTCTTATGATTTTTTTACTTCCTCCTCCGCTTCATAATTCATCCATAAACACTCCTCTTATTTTAAGAGTTTCATACAAAACTACAAAACTATTTATCTACATAAATTCTTTTCGTAACCTCATTCGCATATTTCAGCCCGTCAGCAGGCATAGTTCCACGTTTATAATGACCTGCTCCTTGATTATATCCACAGGCCATCACCCATTCCATGTTGGTATTCTTTCTTATCCAGTCCAAATAGTAGCAACCACATCTGATATTCTGCTCCGGATTAAACGGATCTGGATTCTCTATACAGAGCTTTTTCGTCACTTCATCCCACGTTTTTGGCAGGAGCTGCATGAGGCCTTTTGCGTTTGATTTGCTTACAGCCCTGGGGTCATATCTGCTCTCCTGGAAGATGATTGAATGAACGAATTCCGGCCTGAGGTTA
>JBEHWO010000310.1:0-8249 GCA_040217695.1 Vulcanimicrobiota bacterium
CTCATTTCTTTCTACCCATACCGGGGAAAAGGGATTCAGGCTGGTCTTATGCTCCCATACCGGTATTTGCTCCCATTATAGGAGGAATTCTTGGTGCTTTTATTTATACCATGTGTTTGAAATTATGGGTGCCGTAGGAAAAGTCTTTTTGTTATAATAGATAAATCATCGGATAATAAAATTTTTAGAGAGGTTGTGAAAAATGAAAAAATATGTCCTGGCCATCGATGGTGGTACAACCAGTTCAAGAGCAATTATATTCAACCATAACGGAGAAATTGTGAATGTTTCCCAGAGGGAATTCACCCAGATCTATCCGAAACCCGGATGGGTTGAGCATGACCCGGCTGAAATCTGGTCTACCCAGATAGGAGTAACAGAAGAAGTAATAGAAAGCGCAGGTATAAAACCCGAAGAAATATCTGCCATAGGCATAACAAATCAGAGAGAAACAGTTGTACTATGGGACAAAAATACCGGTAAGCCTGTATATAATGCGATTGTCTGGCAGTGCAGACGTACTGCTCCTGTATGTGATGAATTGAAAGAAAAGGGGCTGGAAAGCTATATAAGGGAAAATACAGGTCTTGTTTGTGACGCCTATTTTTCCGGCACAAAAATAAAATGGATTCTTGATAATGTACCGGGAGCAAGAGAAAAAGCAGAAAAAGGGGATCTTATTTTCGGAAATATTGATACATGGATCATATGGAATCTTACAAAAGGAGCACTTCATATAACTGATTATTCCAATGCTTCCAGAACCATATTATTTAATATAAAAACCCTTGAGTGGGATACAAAAATGCTTGATTATCTGGGAATACCTTATTCTATGTTACCTTCTGTAAAACAGTCCAGTGAAATCTACGGTCTCACAGATAAATCCATACTTGGCGGTGCAGAGATCCCCATATCAGGTATTGCAGGTGATCAGCAGGCAGCACTCTTCGGGCAGGCCTGTTATGAACCGGGAATGGCAAAAAACACCTATGGAACAGGCTGTTTTATGCTTATGAATACAGGAGAAAAGATGGTTCCTTCAAAACATGGTTTGCTTACCACTATAGCCTGGGGCATTGACGGAAAAATCTATTATGCACTGGAAGGAAGTATTTTTATCGCAGGTGCTGCCATACAGTGGCTCAGAGATGAAATGAAATTAATAGACAGTGCAGAAGACAGTGAATATTTTGCCACAAAAGTGTCTGATTCAAACGGAGTATATGTAGTTCCTGCTTTTGTAGGCCTTGGCGCACCTTACTGGGATATGTATTCAAGAGGTCTGATTACAGGTCTTACAAGAGGAGCAAATAAAAATCATATAATAAGAGCCACCCTCGAATCTATAGCCTATCAAACAGAAGATGTTTTAAAAGTAATGGAAGAAGATTCATGTATTAAATTATCATCCCTGAAGGTTGACGGAGGGGCAAGTGCCAATAATTTCCTTATGCAGTTTCAGGCAGACATACTTGGAGTAACGGTGGACAGGCCTACAGTAAGGGAAACTACCGCTCTGGGGGCAGCTTACCTGGCAGGACTGGCCACAGGTTTCTGGAAAAACAAAGAGGAAATAGGAGAGAAATGGAAAGCAGACAGGAAATTTACTCCTTCTATGGAAGATAAAAAAAGAGAAGCCTTGTATAAAGGATGGAAAAAATCTGTAGAGAGAGCCAGAAAGTGGGAAGAAAATTAAGTGAGCAGTGACCAGTGAGCAGTGACCAGTGAACGGTGAGTAGTGAAAAGTGAAAAGTAGGGGCGAACCACTGTGTTCGCCCGGTATTCACTGAAACTACGCATCACGCATCACGCATCACGAACCACCCGTCACGCGTTACGCGTTACGCGTCACGCCTTAAAAGCCATATATGAAAAAACTAAAATATCTCATTATTATATTCTATATAATGCCTGTAATACTGGCGTTTTTTTATATCTATTTATTTTCCGTAAATGTTCCTTTCTGGGATGAATGGGAACTTGTACCTTATTTTGATAAATTTTATTCACGTAATCTCACCTGGTCTGATCTCTTTGCACAGCACAGCGATCATATCATATTTTTCCCGAGAATCCTTATCTTAATCATCGGTATCTTAAGCAAATATAATACTGTCATAGAGATATATTTCACCATGGGATTTTTTCTTTTAAGTCTTATTATCATTTTTCTTCTCATTAAAAATCAATGCAATATAAATCCTGTGTCTTTCTGGCTTATACCTTTACCGTACCTTATTTTTAGCTGGAGGCAGTATGAATTATTTCTTACAGGATTCAACATACAGTTTTTAATGGTTTACTTTTTTACCATAACAGGTTTTTATTCAATTTATCTCTATCAAAAAAAATACAGTATAATCTATTTTATATCAGCCCTTATAAGCGGAACAGTTGCATCCTTTTCCGGCACAATGGGTCTGTTTATATGGCCTGCAGGGTTTATACAACTCATGATTCTTTCTAACAAGAAGCTTTATCCAGTATTCTGGTCAATAACAGGTATTCTGGAATGGACTGTATTTCTGCTAAATTATAAAAAGCTGGATAATTCGTCTGATATATTCTATTTTTCCCACAGAATTCCTGAGTTTCTGCATTATTTCCTTACATGTCTCGGAACATCTCTTTTCTGGGATAAGAGCACGGCTGTTATATGGTCTGCAATATATATTATATTACTTTTTATCTGTTTTTTCCTGTTATATAAATATAGAAGATTCAGGGATAATTCTTTCTGGGTGGCAATGTTAATATTTTCTTTTCTGACTATATTATCTATTTCTGCCGGCAGACTCAACTCTGGTATAGAACAGGCTTTTACTCCCAGATATACAGTTTTTTCTCTTATGGCTGTAACAGCTTTATACTGTATGTTTCTCGACCTTTTGCATTACGGTAAAAAAAATTTCATAAAAATCTTAACTGTTTTTTTGTTTTTAATAATATTTGCAGGTCTTCCCTGTTCCTATGGTCTCGGTCTTAAAGCAGGTATACTTAATAAAAAAGATAGAACCCGTATGACACATTTACTATTAACCTATGAAACTCAGAGTGATGATGCTCTGAAAATACTTTATGCTCCTGACGGCGTTGTAAGGCAGAGAGCTCATATCTTAAAAAAATGGAGATGGAGTGTCTTTTCCAGATAAAAATTTTCAATCGCCATGTTTCAAAACAGTGCCTTTATCTCCGACAACAAAGCTTTTTTTATTATGTAAATATTAAACATTCCTTTAAAATTATATTTTTTTACAGCCAAGATATGTCAATATATGTTTTATTTCATTATAAAGCCATCTGTTTTCATCGTCTGTTCCTTTGAAAGGAATATTTATTTCTTTATCTTTACTTTTAACAGTAATAACATGAGGAAGACCTTCAGGGAAATTTTCTTTTTTCGTGGCAGAATGTTCAGGTATTTTATCAAGATGTAAATCTGTAAGAGAGCATAGGGGATAAGCTTTTTCAACAGGGAAAACGCCGAGCCAGTAAATTTTTATTTTCATATATTCTCTGTCAAAGCCTATAGAAACTTTTCCCACCATAGATGTAATAAGATTTATCAGGGTAACTCCGGCCAGACCTTCGAATACTATCCAGAAACAAAGCCAGAAAAAAAGAAAACAATTAAAATCTGTTATTAATTTGAATAAGGCACATATCCCTCCTGCAGTCCATCCTGTTAACCAGGCAAACATAAATATAATAGTCGATACCTTTTCTACATTTATACATCCTAAAGGAATTTTTATTATATATTTCTCATTTTCCTGAAATGTAATCTTTACAGAAGGTTCTCCATACTTTTCAGGTTTATTTATAACATACTCATCACGTCCGTAATGTATAATTATTTTTGAACCACCGGGAGGTTTTGAAAGGATATAATATGTTTCTTTTTTTCCGGGAGAATCAATATATTCTTTCTCTTTAACAGTATTTTCTAAGTATTTCTCAATGGCTGAATTTGCTGAGATTTTATAGTGTATATGCTGAAGTTCTTTCTTTATGTCTCTTACAGAGGCAAATCTCTCATCTTTACGAAATTTTATACATCTGTTTATGAGTTCTTCAAAATTTACTGAAATATTTCTGTTAATTTCTCTTACAGGTATAAAATAGAAAGGATCTTTTTTTTCTTCCGGGTCATCTCCTGTGGCAAGGTAATGAAGAAGGACACCTAGGGCATATATATCAGTCCTTTCATCACTTCCTCCGCCTTTTTTACCGTACTGTTCGGGTGCCGCATACCCCACCGTTCCGATTTTCATCGTGTCTTCCGTCTGATCCGGCCTGAAATGACGGGCAATACCGAAGTCTATTAATTTAGGCACTTCATATTCATCTATGATGATATTTTTTGTTTTTAAATCTCTGAATACGACAGAATGTTCATGGAGATATATGAGAACATCGCACAGAGAAATGGCAAATCCTGCCAGTTCTTTTTCCGTCCATAATCTCTGTTCATTTTTATATATTTCCTGAAGTGTTTTTCCTTCTATATATTCCATCACTATATAATATGAAGGGTCAACTATAAAATATTCCTTTATTTTCGGTATATGTTTATGTGTCAGAGAGGAAAGCATAGACGCTTCTCTCCGGAAAATTTCCTTTACATTAATAGCAGAAGATTCTTCCATAGAGAAAATTTCTTTTACTGCCCATATTGTATCATGACTCTTTATATCTCTTGCCTTATAAACCCTTCCGCATCCGCCCTGCCCTATTACATAGAGTATTTCATACTTATTGTAAAGCACCGTGCCGGGAGAGAGACATGGGAAAATTTCATCTTTATGATTTAATTCGTCCATTTATTCTGTCCTTTTTTATCTTCTAGTTCCATTTCATTTTTCATATATAACAGCATAACTATATGCTTCTCAATTATATTTAAAAAAATAAAATATGGCAATCTTTTAACATATTATTAACATTTACTCCCTTGTTAAAATGTCCAGTCAGAGTTATACTTTATTTTGGAGATTTGTAATTTCTGGAGGTAATTTTCTATGAAAATAAATAATTCTGCTCAATATATAAAAAATCCCGTTGTAAAAGGTCGGGAAAAAAGAAATGAAAAAGAAGAAGTAAAAGACAGTGCAGTAATAAGTTCTCAACCTGAAGTTCAGGACAACTCTGTTGATAATTTAAAAAAAATGAAAGAAGCTATTACAAAAGGACTGGAATCCGTCTATGAAAGCGCAGAAAAAACATCGGAATATTTAGATAACAGCCCGAAAACACACGACGCATTAAATTCTGCTTTACAGTTTTTTAAAACAATAAGAGCCTTTCCCAGATTTATTTATCCGAGTCTCATTGGCATGACTTCACAGGAAAGAGAAGCAGTTGTGTCCGTTCTGGACAGTCTGCCTCTCAAAGATGTAGGAGCAGTAAAAAGTATAACCATGGCCGGTTCTCTTCCCGGCGGTTCAGGAGGAGCAGGCCCTGTTCCTTTCTCACCTTTCGTCCTTCTTTCACGGGAATCTGTGGGCAGTAATGTTGAATGGCTCAAAGAAGTAGCGACTCATGAAATAGGCCATGCAAAAGATTATGAAACAGGCCTCTTCGGCCTCCCGAAACTTTTCTCCGAAAGCAGTAAAGCTCCATGGGGTAAAGCTCCTTATATTACCCCTTATGCCGAATCAGGCCCCGGATGGTATCCTGCCGAATGGGATGATTTTGCGGAAAGTTTTGCCTATTATCACAGGAATCCTGAAGAATTAAAAGCAACATGTCCTGAGAAATTTGAACGTATGCAGGAACTGGAGAAAAACGGCTTTTTTGAGGGCCTTATAGATAATAAAGCCTTCAGGGAAACAGGCAAACTTATGGGAGAGATTATGGAACAGCTTCCCTATCTGCAGAACGGCCTGGCATTAATATCTTTTGTAGGTGGACTGGCACAGGCATTTAAAGGGCTCGGTGAAATGAGAAGGGCAGAAAAAACAGGAGATAAGAGATTGAAGATGAACGCCACCATGAACTTTGCCGCAGGCTCCTGTTTTGCAAGCAAACTCTTCTGTATTCCCGGCATGGCCATAGAAGGTGCAAAGGCAGAATTAAACCGCTCGATAGATAAAAAAGAAATAACTGCAGAACAGGCAAATGCAGTGGTACAGGCCACGGTGGGAGTCATAGCAGGGCCTGTAGGCCAGGCAGTAAACTGGGTCATATCAAAAATGCCATGGAATAAATTATATGAAATAAACGAGGGGACAATAGAGAAATTAAGCGGTAAGATAGAAGAATACAAACTGGATCGCGTAAATGCACTTAAAGATAAAGAACTTACAAAAAGAGAATTAAAGAAAATTCTGAATAAGATGGAATTAACAGGTGATGAAATAGATCTGGTAAAAGAATATGCAAATAAGCCAAAAGGAATGAAAGATGCACCTGATTCCTACAGAATAACAGGCACAACCATAAAAAACCTGGGTAATAACCTGCCTGAATATAAAATCGACATGTTGAGTTCTATGCAAAATAAAGAAGTTACTGAAAAAGAACTGGTTAAAATACTGGAGAAATTAAATTTTGACACAGGTGAAATTGCTCTTATAAAGACCTTTGCAGAAGAGATAATAAAAGAAGAAACCGGGACAGAAGATAAAGATACAGGCAGTCTCAAGAGAGCTGCTTCCGTAGGCATAGGCGGTGCCGTCGGTGCCGTAGCAGGCGGATTTATAGGTCCCTATCTCGGTGTTATGGCAGGCTTTGCAATAGCAGGCCCTGTAGGCGGAATAGTCGGCCTTATAGCGGGAGCACTGGCAGGGTTCAAGGGAGGAAGCTACCTGGGAGGCAGAGCAGGGAACCTGGTGGGAAAAGGACTTGAAAGAGTAATTGAAGGTCAGGTCAATGGAAGCGGAGAAAGCAACAACCAGGTAAAAGAATAGGATTTTTCTCATAATAAAAAAGGCTATCGATGATAGCCTTTTTTATTATGTAGTAATTGCCATCCGGTCCGTTTTAACTGCCATATTTTACAACATATTTCTGCTGCGGATAATAACCTTTTATTACCACTTCGTTACCTTTTTTTGTTACATTGAAATCCTGATAGGCCATCTGGCCGTCTACAACCCATTCATTGCCTTTATCGGTAATCGTAAATTCCCTTTCAGGAATATTCCCTTTTACTTTTGTAACATTTCCTTCTGTGGTAATGGTATAACTTAGATTATCGTCATAACCTTTCACAAGGGTTTTATTTCCCTCTGTTGTTATGGCGAAGTTCTGAACGGCATATTTACCCTTTACAAACGTGGTATTTCCGTCTTTTAGTACCTGGTAATCAAATCTTCCGCCATCGTCGTCTTTACAGTCTATTTCCCGTTTACCGTCTTTATCTGTTATTGTATAATCCTGCCAGTCATAATGACCGTCAATCTTAGTGGCATTTTTATCGCTTACAACCTGGAAATCTCTCTGAGGATAAAGCACTCCTCCCGACGGAGGTGCAGGTTCTCCCGGCCCCGGTTCAAGATGGCCCGTTATGCTTATCTTTCCCTGCTGATCCGGTCTGGTCACTATTATGGACTCTCCGTCAAGTGATATGCCAACACCGTTCTTAATTTCCAGTCCTATGGGAATGAGTTGATAATTATCTCCCGGAGGAATCTGAGGATTTAGTCTTCCCGTATAGGCTCCGACTATAAGATTTGGCCCTCCCCTGTCTCCTGAGAGGATTACCTGATCTTTTTGATTATCAGGTGTGGAATCGGCTTTTACCTTATTCTGACGAGGCTGTTCTGTGGCTTTAAAACCAAGGTTGTTTATTTGCATAGGTTACCCCCCTTTTATAATGTGTTTTATAACTTATTAAAATTTAAATGTTTCGTGACGCGTGACGCGTAACGCGTGACGGGTTTAATCCCTTATTATCATGCATTACGCATTACAAAGTCATTATTTATGGATTGTTATAAAACTGACTGTAATTTACTTTATATTTAATTATAAAAAAATTTTTCAAAAAAGTAATAGTATTTTGTTAACAATTTGTTAAATTATTTAGATAAATTTTCATCGTTCTGATCCGACAGATATAATAAAGGCTCCGATGGCAGTTATATCAAGCATGACCGCATATAACCCCTGGATTCTTATAGAGCCGGAATCCTCACCTGAGTCAATATGATAATCTATGAGAAGTTTCAGAAAAGCTTCGTATAAATCTCTTTTTCCCGTAACTGCTGAAATAAGTCCTGTAAACATGTCGTCAGGAGTAA
>JBEHWO010000311.1:0-8191 GCA_040217695.1 Vulcanimicrobiota bacterium
AATAGGGTAAATCCTACACAGCAATGTCGTGCTAACCCGGTAACCACAATGGTTTTACTGAAAATAAACCTATATGCATAATATATAAGCGTTTTTTTTATTTTATAGATTTTCATGAATTTATCTTTTTCAATATAAATTCCTATAGAAAAAGTCTGTATAACCTTATATAAGAGTTTATAAATCAAGGATGCTGTCAGAGCCATAGGGAAAGCTTATTCGGTAATAAAAAAATAAAAGGAGGATATATATATGTCAGAAAGGTTCAATATTGAAGATAATTATGGGAAAAAGATTTTAAAATTTATATTAAATAAATTTATCGATCCAGATATACTTGATGTGAAAGAGAAAAATACAATATATAACTTTATTGAAGGTACGCGGGATAGATATGATATTATAAATCCGTTTTTGATAGGCATGTTTCCACATCTGGATATTTTTATCCAGATCTTACATGATAGTAAAATTAAAATTTCTCTAAATGAAAATTCTATATATGCATTTTTCTGTTTTTATATATGTTCTTTTTGTGCCCTGTATGCATATGGTTTACTTATAGATTATGAATTTATTAATTGTACGATTCTTTGCGCGGTTTTCGAATTAAAAAATATAAAAAATTCGGTAATAATTTCATTATTACTACCAATTTTTCTCCTGGTCACAATAATTTTTACCCATTTTATAAGCAGATTTATGTATAAACATTTTCTTTTAAATATGCCTTTATTTTATTTTTCTCTGTTCTCTCTTCTTGTATATTGCATATTAAAGATAAGAAAAAGTATAAATATTATAAAAACTCTCGAAATGCCTTGAAGTGTAAAAAAATAAAAAGAAAGGAGAGATAGAAATGAAGCAAAATGCTCAGACGGTTATTAAGGTAATAGGTGTTGGCGGAGGCGGATGTAATGCAGTGAGCAGAATGATCGAAATGGGGGTTCAGGGTGTTGAATTTATAGCCATAAATACTGATGCTCAGGCACTGGATATGTGTAAAGCCGATCTTAAGATACAGATAGGAATTAAACTGACAAGAGGTCTCGGAGCAGGTGCAAAACCAGAAATAGGACTAAAAGCTGCAGAAGAAAACAAGGAAGATATAACTAATGCCATAGATGGTTCAGATATGGTATTTATTACGGCAGGTATGGGAGGCGGGACGGGAACCGGAGCTGTTCCTCTTATTGCTGAAATAGCCAAAAATATCGGTGCTCTTACTGTAGGTGTTGTTACAAAGCCTTTTGGCTTTGAACTCAGGCATAAAATGAAACTTGCTGAAGAAGGTATAGCAATACTCGAACAAAAAGTCGATACACTTATTACAATACCCAATGACAGACTGTTACAGATAGTAAAAAAGAATACAACCTTCCGTGAAGCTTTAAAAGCAGCAGATGACATTTTAAGACAGGCCGTGCAGGGAATTTCTGACTTGATAGTTATCCCTGGAGAAATAAACCTTGATTTTGCCGATGTTAAAACTATTATGAGCAATGCAGGTACTGCCTGGATGGGTATAGGTACAGGTCAGGGAGATAATAGAGCTGTAGATGCAGCCAAGGCTGCCATATCAAGCCCACTGCTTGAAACAAATATAAACGGTGCGAGATCTGTGCTGTTTAATATAACAGGCGGAGAAGATCTGTCTCTTACAGAGATTAATGCAGCTGCAGACCTGATAGCACAGGCTGCAGATCCGGAAGCTATTATACTTTTCGGTAATCATATTGAGGCTTCAAGCGAAAATTGCAGAGTTATCGTAATTGCAACAGGTTTCCATACTGAATTACACAATATTCTTCCACTAACTAAAAAACAAAAATCAACTTATGATACATCAGAGATTGCTTTACCTAAATTTTTGCAAAAGGTGAGTAATTCCCGCGTGACATAGTGTTTTATATATAAGCAGAAAGATAATATAGTCGGATAGTTTCTTCAGTTTAATAGAGCCTGCAACCTTATGAGATGATTTAAGAAAGGATGGATATTACATTATGAAAAGAAAAAAAAATATAAGAATATTAATAGGAATTGCAATATCTTTACTTTTAGTAAATATAATTCAGAACGTAGAATCATTTCACACGTGGAACGTTTCATTTTATCCCCAATTTAATTTCATGTTTTATGAAGATGTTAAATCAGAGAAAGATTTTTTTCCGTTATCTTTGGGAATGACGTGGATCTATGAAAAAGAAATACAGGAAGGGATGGAACAGGAACAAACGTTTATTGTTAAAGAAGAAGTAGTAGAAATAATAAATCGAAATAATTTAACCGGTGCTGTAATAAAAGAGACAAATCTAACTAAGAATGAACAATCTATTGTAAAATATATAATAGTTCGGGTCGGAAACAGTATATATTACTCATTCGACAGGTACAAAGGAGAGTTTATTTTAAAAAGGCTCAGAGATAATGATGATAATTTATATGATTTAGTAGAAAGTAGATGTCCTTTCCTTCATGCTCCTTTAAGTGCCGGGGATATCTTTGGTGATCCGAAATCTATTACAAGAGATGATGCCATGTATAGCTGGCACGTTATATCAAAAGAAAAGGTACATCTATATGTTGATGGTTTGGAAAGCAATAAGTTATTTGACCAGTATACCATGGAATTTAGAACGTGTCCTGATCAGAAAGAGGTCAAAATTGTGCCGCATATTGGTATAGTTGAAGAACATTATAAACACCACGGTTATCCCTATTATATACATAAGTTCCTAATAAAATGCTATTTAAAATAATGAAAGGAGTTTATTTATGAATGATGATAAAGAGATTATTGAAAAAATAAAAGAGAAAGCAAGATGTTTTTATAAACAGGAGAATTATGAAGAAGTTTTAGTCTGTTATAAAAAAATTTTAGCTGATTATCCAGTTCAGAAAGATATTAGATGTACGATATGCACTTTAATATGTCTGGATAAGTTTGATGAAATTATAAATCTCTGTAATGCAATTTTGATATCCCATCCTGAAGATTCATTTATCTGCTCTATAAAAGTTTTCATCGTAAACATTATGCAGGAAAAATACAAAGAGGCTTTTGAACATTTTGATAGAGCGTTTAATATTGATCCTGAAGACAAGATCGCTCTTTCGTACAAAGGACAAGCTTCATATGAAATAGGTAAATATAAAGAAGCTATTGAATATTTTGATAGAGCTTTAAAAATTGACACTGAAGCTGAAGTTAAGAGTGCTCTTTCTGACAAAGAAAAAGCTTTATATGACCTTGGCAAATATTTTGATAGAGCTTTGAAAATTCATCCCGAAGATGAGATCATGTTTGTTGAGAAAGGAGACGCTTTAAAAAAACTTGGTAGATATGAAGAAGCCATTAAGTGTTTTGATAAAGCTTTAGAGATTGATCCTGAAGATTTGCATTTATGGGAAATGAAATCCCACTGTCTTCGGAATCAGAAGAAATACGAAAAAGCTTTATCCTGTTATAAAAAAGTTTTAGAAATGAATCATGAGTATCCAATTCAGAAAAATATTATATATAATTTATGGTGTCTTGCTAAAGATTATGAAGCTTTAGAACTTTGTAATAAACAATTAAGAATATATCCGGAAGATGATGTTATCTGGTCTATGAAAGGCTTGATTTTAAACGAACAGAAAAAATTTGAAGAAGCGATTAAGTGTTTTGATAAAGCTTTGAAACTTAAGTCTGAATACAGTTTTGTTTTTTCTGGCAGAGGAGAATCTTTATATGAACTTGGTAAATATGAAGAGGCTATTGAAAATTTTAATAAAGCTTTAAAAATTGACAATGAAAATGAGATCGCTCTATCCTACAATGGAAAAGCTTTATTGGAACTTGGTAAGTATAGAGAAGCGTTTAAGTATTTTGAAAAACTTAGAGAAACTAATCCGTCATGGTTCAAAAGGGGCGAACCTATGTGTTCGCCCCTACGGAAATACCGAATGTAGGGACAGACCTGCGTGTCTGCCCTGATGATTTTAAACCATGCCAGAAAGGAGATATAATTATGGAACAACAAAAAAAAGGAAAATGGAAAAACTCTTTATCAATCAAGGTAGTAGGTGTTGGCGGTGCGGCGTCTAATGCTGTTAGCAATATGTTTAAAATTGGCGTTAAGGGTATTGAAGAATTTCTATGTATAGATACAGACATACAGCAATTAAATAGATTTAAAGCTAATGTAAAAATTCTTCCCATTGGCTTTAAGGTAACTGGCGGTTTTAGCACGGGAACAAATCCAGAATTAGGCCGGATGGCTGCTGAAGAAAATTGTAGAGACATTGCAGAAGCCTTTGAAGGTGCAGATATGATTTTCATTATTGCCTGTATGGGTGGAGGGGCGGGAACAGGAGCATCTCATGTAATAGCTGAGATAGCCAGAAACACCGGAGCTCTTACTATAGGTGTTGTTACTAAACCATTTCCTTTTGAAATTAGACAGAATACGCAAAAGGTAAAAATTGCAAATGAAGGTATGGAAAAAATTAAAAAGCACGTTAATACGTTGATTACGCTCTCTAACGAAAAGCTGTTAAAAATAATATATAACAAATCTCCATCCCTTCAGGTTTTGGAGAAAGTAGATGGTATTGAAGAGGTTATTAAAGATATCTTTTTTTCTTCTTTCCTTCAGGTTTTAAAATCATCAGATGATATGTTGATAGAGGCAATACGCGGCATTTCTGACCTGATAGGAATGCCTGGGGATATAGCTATCGCTTTCCCTGATATCAGAAATGTAATGTGTAGTGCCAATGACGATTTTACTTATATGGGGATAGGTACTGGCACAGGAAATCATCGCGCTATAAATGCAGCAATAGCTTCAATCACAAGCCCTCTTCTTGAAGAAAGTTTGAAGCGTTCCAGGTGGGTTATAGCTAATATTAAAGAGGGAGGTACCATAAGTACGTCAGATATAAACAGTATATACGAAATTTTTTTAGGGGCAGCAAAGTCTAATTCTACTGTCGTTGTTGGTACAACTCTTGATGAAACTATGGAAGACGATATAATAAAAATCACTGTTTTTGTTTCTACTTAGAGACTGATACCCTTACTTAGAAATTGATACTTTCAGCTAACTATCTGGACAGAATCAAAAAAGTATAAAAAATTTTTTTTTAAAAAAAACCCGGAAGTGCTAATTTTATCTCCTGAAGCTCTGTTATATATTATATAAAGATTTAAACAGACTCTTCCGTAATTTTTAAATAAAAAGGAGATGAATCTTATGGGTAATAACGGCACAGGTGTAAAAAGCCCTGTATTAAACCAGATACATCCGATTTCTCCAATGCAGGCGAATACCCAGCCAACAATACCGGCCATGTCTGCCAAAAATCATATAACAGTCCTGCCATACCTGAATGAAGATGGGATGATAAAAAGCTGGCTGGATTCAATTCCAGGAACTAAATCTCTGAAAGAAATAAAAACTACTGTAGTTGATCCTGTTTCAGGTGTTTTAGAAAAGCAAAATAAAATTATCACAAAATCAAATTTCAATCTGAAATATCTGGTTCTTTACAGTGCGGTAGAAAGAGAAGAAGATATCCGTCAGGATGACTCTACTGAAGCAAAGATAAAAGAAAATCTCTATGAAACAAGAAAAACAGGTAAGGAAAAAGAATATGCTCTGGCAAAACAGGAAGAAATCAATCTTCTTGATGAGGCTATAAAACAATGCACCGCAGCAGGCATAACTTTTAACCCTGACAGCTTAAGTATTTCAATCTTTGAAAAAACACCGGCATTGCAAAATATTCCTGAAGCAGTAAAAGAAAATAAGCTGCTTGATTTTATATTGATTCTGGTTAATGGAGGGATCATTGGATTATGCCTTGCTAAAGTGATTCCCTTAATAGAAATCGGCTCGGAATCTATATTTGATCCTATGTTCTATGCCTTTTATATGGCAGGCATAGCTATTACATCAGCTTTAAGTATTACTGCTGACAGGGTAATAAGAAATATTTATTCGAGACTGATCTCACCGGATAAAAACGTAAGCCGGAGAGATGCTATAGTGGCCTGGACATCACTGGGACTGTTTTCAGTTCTCCAGATCAGTGAGATAACACTGGAAGGTTATGCAATATATAAGTCAATACAGGATGCAATACTGGAAGTTAGCAGGGTATCAGGAGAAAGTGCTTTAATTCACATACCTCTTATTATGATACTCCTTGTAGGCTTTGTCTTAAGTAATGTTTATGTTTTTAAAAAAATATTTTCAGCCATTCATGACTGTGACACAGCCGGTAAAATAAGAAAACACCTTGAGTCTTTAGAAGTGAAAAATTCAAAAGAAGCAGTCATGAAAGCAATCAGAGGGAAAATTTCTGCTGAAGAACTTAAAGAAGAAATGGAAAAATTGGTTCCATATGAAGAAAATACAGATAAAGTTGAAATGGCCAGGCTGGAAGCCCAGGGTGCCTGGATGGATTTCTGTAAAGACTTAGAAAAAATTATGTTAGAACTGGAAAGTCCGAAGCCAGCACCGAAACCCGGCATTATAACAAGAATAAAAAATTTCATAAAATCTCTTTTTATGTTATAAAAAGATGGAGGTAAAAAAAATGATCAGAACAATAAAAATTATTATCGTCATATTGCTTATAAGCACTGTAACAATAGGATGTCAACAAAATATTTTGCATTCTTTTTATATAGGCATGGATATATCTGGCTCTGCCGGTGATTTAATTTTTAAAAGATACTTTGGGTTATCAGACAGTATTCTTAATTCCATTCCAAAACGTAACTCATGGCTGGCTTTCTACACATTTGCCAGTGAAGTAAAACTTCAATGGAGTGGAAAGCCTACAAAAAAATGTCTCTGGCCTGTAGAAGATAAAGTAATAAAGGAAAAAGACCCTGCAAAAGGAACCAGAGTTGATATGTTTATTAAACAGTTTTTAAAAGACATAGAAGTTACAAAGGGAAAACACATACATCTTATTATTATATGGGACGGAGGAGATGATGGAGCATCCCCACTTGAGCCACTTATACAAAAAATGGCTGAAGACAATAGAATAGCTACAGTACTTATTCTTGGTATAAAACCGGAAAACAGAATTAAGGTAAATAATATCTTCCAACCACTTGGTTCAAAACTTACTACAGCCGGGCTTTATGATACTAAAGTATCTATTACAGAGTGGAGAAAAACTTTGTTTTACACAAAAGATAAATAATAAGGTGAGGTATTTATTATGAAAGAAAATTTTAATTCGGTAAATGACTGCGATACGAATAATATTGCTATTGATCTTGGCACAGCAAATACTCCCATATATGTAAAAGGAAAGGGTATAAAAATCTGTGAACCTTCCTATATTGCCATAGACAGTCAGGAAGGAAAAATCGTTGCAGCAGGGCACGAGGCCAAACATATGCAAGGAAGGGTACCAAAACATATAGAAGTCATAAGGCCTATGAAACATGGTGTTATATCAAATTTCGAAGCAGTGATTAAAATGCTTTCCATATATATGAGAAGACTTTACAGGGAGAATTCTATAATAGGGCCTAAAGTTATAATAGGCCTTCCTTCAAAAGCAAGTTCTGTAGAAGAAAGAACTGTAATAGAAGCTTTAACTCAGGCAGGTGCAAGAGAAGTATTTACAGTTGAACAATCTGTAGCAGCTGCTATAGGTGCCGGCATTCATGTACTGGATCCCAGGGGTTATATGGTAATTGATATAGGCGGAGGAAGCACTCAGGTGTCGGTAATATCAATGGGTGAAAGTATTGTTAATGAAAGTCTGGATGTAGCAGGAGATGATCTCACAGAGAAGGTCATAGACTTTATGAGACAGAAGAATAATACTGCTATAGGAAATAATACGGCTGAAGAAATAAAAATTTTCCTCGGGTCTGCCTATCCCCATCCGGATGAAATGTCTATGATAGTAAAAGGAAGTGATTTAATAAGCGGCCTTCCTAAAACTGTAAAAATCCATGAGGGAGAAATTAGAGAGATTTTAGCTGAAACTCTGAAAGAAATGTTTGATATTATAAAATTAGGGCTTGAAAAAACTCCTTCTGATCTTATGAATGATATACAGGAAAATGGAATAATTTTGACAGGAGGGAGTTGTTTATTAAAAGGACTGGATAAAGTAATAGAACATATTACCGGACTTCCTGTTAAAATTGCCAGAGATCCTATTT
>JBEHWO010000312.1:0-8156 GCA_040217695.1 Vulcanimicrobiota bacterium
GGCCATTCGTCATGAGCCGTAGGAACAAGACAGGCTTTCTCTGATACCAGAGGTAAGCCGTAATAAGTAGTGCAGTAAAGATAGGTGAAAAATATAAATCTGTCATAGGTATCTCTGTTTGCTTTAATATAATTCAATAAGCCTGTACTTACAGGTCCCTGCAGGTTCATCCATTTTTTACATTCTTCTTCCGTGACAGAGTTTATATTATGGCGAATATATTCGGAATAAGTGTCAAATTCTTCTTTTACTCTCTGACTGTCTGTGTGGAATCTTCTTACCGGCACTCCGTCAATGTTTTCCACTCCTTCAGGATAATAATCTGCCCATGTAATATAATCTACTGCACATGTTGTAAGTATTTCTACATCCCACAGATTTTTCATCTTACATGCCATTGTTAAACAGTGGGCTTCTGCTCCGCCGTTTACTTCTCTGCCGCATCTCTGGACAATAAAGGCAATTTTTGGCTTACTCATTTATATGCTCCCTGATTATGTTCAGCAATTTTTCACCCAGAACAGGGTCTTCATATTTTAGATAATTAGTATATCCTTTATCTGTCAGATAATATCTGAAATATTTATTTTTTGACACTGTATGAATGGCAGAAGCAAAGAGCCTGTAATCAGGCTCTTTAAAGGTAATCTGATTGTCTCCGACAGTGTTTGTTACGGCAGTTCTTTCAAGAGCTATTACGGGCAATCTGTGATACTGTGCTTCAAGAACTGGCACACAGAAACCTTCATGTTCTGACATAAGTAAAAATATATCGGAACCTCTGTAAAAAGTATTCAGGTCTTCAAAACTGACAGTATTTCTGAAGGTAATTATATCGGAAAGTTTATATGCATCTATCATGTCTCTTAATTCTTTATAATAACCTTCTGTTTCAGAGTCAGAGCCTCCTATGATATTTAAATGTATGTGTCTGTTATATAGATTAACATATTCTTTTACCGTTTTTATGAGATCTTTATGTCCTTTATTCGGGCTTATTCTGCCTGTAAATAAAAGATTTATCCTGTTATGTGATAATTCGTCGAGTAATTCTGAATTTACATGTTTTTCATTGAAATCATTAATCTTATGAAACGGTGCAATGATAGATATGTTTTCCGGCCTGACGCCGTATGATACAAGTTCGTCTTTATTATATTCCCCTGTAGCTATATAATGAGAAAAAATTCCTTCTCTTATAAGTCTTTCTGTCTGTTCTCTTCCTTTTTTTGTGGAAGTACTTAATTTTTTGCTGTAATATTCAAAGAATACAGGAGGTGTAATATTGTGGTATCTCATACAGACTCTGCCTTTGAATTTTTTGATTAATTCTTCTCCTTTTTCCCAGTAATTTGCATGGTGATAGATGATAAAAGTGTTGTCTCCTGTTTCAGGCAGTTCATTTTCTGTAATATATGAAAGAGATGGAATACCTTCTTCTGCATATAAATAAACAGAATATCCGTAATTTTTTAACGTATTATATTGCCTGATAATATCATTCCCTACTGCATCTCCTTCTGCTATACACCTGTACATAAAGATGATTTTTATATTTTCAACTGTTTTTCCTTCAGAGATGGTTTTTTTATTACTTTCTTTTATCAAAGATTGAAATTCCGATATATATGTGTCGATTACCCTGTCCCATCTGGAAGTTCTGTCTGCATAATCATATCCTTTACGGCCCATTTCTTCCAGTATCTTTACGTCAGAATTATCAAAATATGTAAAGATTTCCATAAAGGATTCGTCGGAATCGCCGGCCATGCCAGCAAATCCGGATGCTTCCAGTGCTTTATAAGTTGCAAGACATGCTCTGTGGACTATAACAGGTTTCTTAAAAAACCATGCTTCGAAAACAACACGGGAAAAACTTTCATTTATACTGGGGTTTATGAGGGCTTTACAGTATGTCAGGAGATTTATTTTTTCTTTTTCCGAAACAACTCCCATGTCTGTAATCTGATCGGTTTTCTTTACTGAAGGTAAAGAACCTGTACCTGCCATGATGAGTTTCATCTTACTTCCCGTTCTCTCTACAAAATTATCAAATACTTTTATGAGAAAATCGGTGTTTTTTTCCGGATCTTTTTTGCCTATATATAGAATATAATTGCCTTTTATAAGAGGTATTTCGTTCCATTCAGGGTTGTTTTCTATTTCCACTCCCTCTCCTGTAATGACTGATTTCCGGGCTATAGAATTACCGTATAAAGTTCTGGCAACCTCATATTCTCCGGCTGAATTATAAAATATCTTTTTAGCATCATAAAAAGCCTGTCCTACTTTTTCCAGATAGGCATAACATTCGTCATGAAGGCATGGCTGAAGTATGGCTCTGTCTCTGACTGTTTTTATGCCTTTTATGATAACAGGGAAGAGGTAAGGCATAAAGAGAAATATATCATAATCATCACAGCTATCCCGGAGATATGTTATAAGTGAGGGAGAATTAATATTTTCACTTAAATAAATTTCCTCTTCCGCTCTGGTTACCGGTGAGGCAGAAGGAGATAAATTTTCTTTATTCAGCGCCAGCAATTTACCGACAACTTTATCAAAGATTCTGCTGTTTCTTTTTATTACAGGAAATCTTTTTATTATAAAATTTTTTTCTTTATATTCTCCCGGTTCATAATAATTGACAGACCAGTCAGAAGAAAAACTCTGTGAACAGGTTGTAAGGACTGTTACATCAAGTTTTCTTTCAGAAAGTCTCATGGCAATCTGCCATGCCTGCTGCTCTGCCCCTCCTTTAAGGTCTTTCCCGAACCAGGGAATTATTAATGCTACTTTTATGTTCATAAATATATTTATTAAGGTGAGTATAAATAATATATATTCTCTCGTGACGCGTAACGCGTAACGCGTGACAGGAGGAAAACGTTTATTACGTGCTTATGCTCAAGGTCAGTAAGTGACGCGTCACCCGTTACGCATCACCCGTCACGATTCCACAATTACTGTAATATAATAGACCACACCTGAAGTCCAAGGATTCTCTGATCTTCACCGGCGTCCATTTCTTCCGGGCTTACTGCATCAGGTAAATCAAAGGTTATTTTTAAATTTCCATTTTTCAGATTGGCACGGGAAATTTTGATCTCTTTTTCTGTTTTTTCGGGAGATGTAATGGCCCATTCTCCTGCTTTTGTACCGTTAACAGAGATATTTACATGCTGTGTGTCCAGTTTCCCCTGATGCAGATGGGGAGTGAATATAACCTTCATTGTAAGATCCCTGTCAATTTTTCCTGTCTTTAATATGAGTTCTGCACTTTTGCCTTCTGTCCAGGTAAAACCATCTTCAGGATAACTCCAGCCTTTTACTTCATAGGAACCGGAAATTCCCTTCTTACCGAAGGTAATTTCTGTTCCCTCTTTGTATTCAGGCGTAACAATAAGTACAGACCATACCTGTATGGCAAGTTCTCTCGGATCCTGATTCAGGCCCAGTGAGGCCGGACTTTTTGCATCTGATAAATCAAAGGTTACTTTCACTGATTTATCTTTTATGAGATTCTTCGGAATTTTAAATTCCTGAATTGATGGCACGGTGGATGTTAATACCCACTGACCGGATTTTTTTCCGTTAATATAAATATTTACCTTCTGGCTTTTTATTTTATTTTCAGGAAGATATGGTGCAAGAGATACTTTTACTGTCACATCTGACGTGTTATCAACAGGAAGCAATAATTCTGCTTTCTTACCTTCTGTCCATGTAAAACCATCTTCAGGATGACTCCACCCTGTTACCTGATATAATTCTCCGTTACCTCCGTTGCCGAAAAGAATTCTTTCTCCTGTTTTATATGGTTCAAAGAGAGCTATCGAGGATACGGCAATGGCAATTACTCTCGGATCTTCGATGTTTTCAATTGATTTGGGACTTGCTGCGTCAGGCAGTTCGAAGGCTATCTTCATAGATTCACCTGTCATATATTTCTCAGGTATTTCAGTTATATATAATTTTTTCTCAGGAGAAATTGCATTTATTTCACCTGTTTTCTCGTCATTTATATAAATATTTATCCTCTGTTTTTCTAATTTTCCCTTTTTAAGATAGGGAGCAAGACATATTTGCATAGTCTTACCCGATGTTGTTTTATTTATGGGGATTTGTAATTCTGCTCTGTTTCCTTCTGTCCATATAAAACCTTCTTCAGGATGACTCCACCCTGTTACCTGGTATTGCTCCGAATTACCGCCGGCACCGAATGTTATCTTTGTGCCATATTGATATATTGCCGGCCCTGCCGGTGTGGGAGTTGTATTTGCAGTTTCAGATACTGTTCCGTCTGATTTACAGCCGGCAAAAATGATCAGTATTAATAAAATATAAAAAATTGAATGATATTTCATAGTTAACACTCCTTTTTTTGAATTCGTGACGCGTGACGCGTAACGCGTGACAGGTGGACAGTGGTGACCTGTTAGCCTGTTATAATCTTCCTGGCACTGCTTAAAACTTTCATATCTTCTTCTATCATCAGATTAATCAGTTTCTCAAGTTTAAAATTCGCCTCCCATCCGAGAATTTCTTTTGCTTTCTCAGGATTTCCGGTTAATAAACCTGGTTCTGAAGGTCTGTAAAATTCAGGTGATACTTCTACAAGAATTTTTCCTGTCTTTTTATCCATGCCTTTTTCATTTACTCCCGTACCTTCCCATATAATGTCATAGCCGGCATATCTGAAGGCATATTCTACAAATTCTTTTACCGAATGAGTTTTACCTGTAGCAAGTATATATGTGTCTGGTTTTTCATGATTTAACATCATCCACATACCTTCTACATACTCTTTTGCATAGCCCCAGTCTCTTTTCGCTTCAAGATTACCCAGTATCAGTCTGTCCTGTAACCCGTATTTTATAGAAGCCACTCCATGAGTTATTTTCCTTGTAACGAATTCAATACCTCTCAGGGGGGATTCATGATTATAAAGGATACCGGAACAGATAAACATGCTATAAGTTTCCCTGTAATTTACGGCACAGAGATGGCCGAAAACTTTAGCTATTCCGTAGGGATTTCCCGGATAGAAGGGCGTTTTCTCTGTTTGAGGCACCTCTACTGCTTTCCCGAACATTTCACTTGTGGAAGCCTGGTAAAATTTTATATCTGCCTTTATCAGTCTGATAGCTTCTAAAAGCCTGAGGACACCCATGCCGTTTACTTCACATATGAGTGCAGGCTGATCAAAGGATGTACCTACAAAGCTCTGAGAACCCAGGTTGTAAATTTCATCAGGCATAACACTTTCTATGGTTCTCATAATATTGGTTATTTCCAGTAAATCCATATAGAGAATTTTTATTTCTTTTTCAATACCGAGATAAGATAATCGCCATTCCTGTGAGTCACTGATTCTTCTGTCTGTGCCGTAGACATCGTATCCTTTTTTCAGCAGGAGTTTACTCAGATATGCTCCGTCCTGGCCTCTTATGCCTGTAATCAATGCTTTTTTTGCCATTTAAACTTTGAGTTCCGCTATGGTAACTCCTGCTCCTCCTTCTCCGACACCTCCGAGACGGAAGGAGTTTATAACAGGAGAAGTCTTAAGGTAATCCCTTACTGCAATACGAAGAGCACCGGTGCCTTTACCATGGACGATTCTTACTTCCTTATGTTTTGCAAGGAATGCATCATCCAGATATTTCTCCAGTTCCATAAGAGCTTCTTCGACTCTTTTACTTATAAGTTTTATCTCGGGAGAGATTGTTACTACTTTCATTGTAGATATATGACGGCTGTATGTCTCTTCCGGCGGCTCATAATCAGGAGGGTGGGCCTTTGCGAGGTCGGAAATTTTGGCGGTAATATTCATAAGACCTGCCTGAAGTTTTACTTCTTTTGTTTCAAAAAGAACTTCCGATACATAGCCTTTAAGTCCCAGGGAAATGACTTCCACGTAATCTCCCTGTTTTACCTCTTCTAAGGGCTCAGGTTTTTTCTGTGGTATCACTTCTGCCACAAACTCTTCTACAATTTGTTCTTCCAGTGAAAGTTTCTGCTGAAGATTCTCCATGATGGTCATGGCTTCTTCCTGTTTGAAATCCTGATAGTTCTTGAAGAGTTTTTTCAGTGCCTGTCTTGTTTCTTTCACTTCTTTTTGTGCAGAAGCGAGCATCTGTTTTGATTTTTCCAGAAATTCTTCTGCTATCTTTTTTCTTTTTCTTTCCTCTTCTTCTACATTACCTGAGAGTCTTTTTCTTAATTCAGACATCTCTCTCTTTATGTTTATGACTGCATCTTTTTCTTCTGAAATAGTGTCGCTGTCCGATTTTATTTTTTCCAGCAAACTGTCTACTTCAAAGGTGCTTTCCGGCTGTTTCGCTTTCGCCTCATCTATTATATAAGAAGGAATACCGAGCCTTTCCGCTATGATGAGAGCCTGACTTCTTCCAGGCTGTCCTATAGTAAGATGATATTTCGGACTCAGGGTTTCTACGTCAAAATCCACACAGGCATTTTCCGCATCGGGATTGAGTGCGGCAAAAGCTTTCATCTGATTGTGATGACTTGTGACGATAGTGAGAGATTTTCTTGCTATAAGATATTCAAGTATGGCTATACCGAGTGATGCTCCTTCTCCCGGATCAGTTCACGCTCCCAGTTCATCAAGTAATATAAGGGAATTATCGTCTGCCAGAGAAAGAATTCTGGCTATCTGTTTTATATGGGAAGAAAAAGTGCTCAGACTCTGGGCTATACTCTGTTCATCACCTATATCTGCATATATGCCTTTAATAAGAGAAATCTCCGTTCCTTCTTCTGCAGGGATAAAAAGTCCTGTTTTTGTCATAAGCACGAAGAGACCTGTCATTTTTAATGTAACAGTTTTACCTCCCGTATTGGGCCCTGTTATGACGAGACATTTGAATTTTTCTCCTATATCTACCGTTATAGGGACAACCTCTCCTTTTATAAGAGGATGACGGCCTTTTTTAATTTTTATTCTATGTCTTTTACTTATAACAGGTTTTATGCCTTTTACTCTGTGGGCAAGTCTTCCTCTTGCCAGTATAAGTTCCAGATCTGTCAGTATTTTTAGATTTTCTTCTATACCTTCCACTTCTTCGCTTACCATAAGGGAAATCTTTCTTAATATTGCTTCTATTTCTGCTTTTTCCTCAAGAATGGATTCTTTTAATTTATTATTTTTTTCCACAAGTGTGACAGGTTCCATAAAAAGAGTAACACCGCTTGAAGACTGATCATGAACAATACCTTTAAACTGGCTTTTAAATTCTGATTTTACAGGCAGAACGTACCGGCCTTCTCTTGTTGTAATAATGGTTTCCTGTAGCATTTTGCCGTAATGAGACGATTTTAAGAACTCCGACATTTTTGAAGATATGTGATTTTTGAGATCTTCAATGGTTCTTCTTAAGGAAGAGAGTTTGGGAGAAGCATTGTTGTAAATTTCACCTTTAGGGCTTATGGTGGAATTTATTGCATCCTGAATGGTTTTGTAGAAATTTAAATGCTGCACCATAGAGTACAGGGTATTGTATTTATCTTTTCTGCTGTTGAAAAATGCCCAGATCCTCTGTGACACTGCAAGAGTCTGACTTATGTCCATAAGCTGCTGTATGTCGAGTCGTCCCTGGAGAGAAGCTATTTTGAGAGGTTCCCTGATGTCTCTTATGCCTCCTATGGGTATCTGCTCGATATTCAGTAATCGAAAGGCTTCTTCTGTTTCTTCAAGCCATGTTTTTACCTCTTCCATATCATCGGAAGGTGTAAGGGAAAGGGCTTTTTCTTTTGCAATATAAGAGCCTGCTTCTTCTGATAGAAGGTTTAATATTTCATTGTATTCCAGTACTTTTAATGTGTGGCTGTCCATGGGTAGTGAAGAGTGAAGAGTGAAGAGTGAAGAGAATAACTCCTACCAATCAATTCTTACTCTTATTCTTTCACCTCTTTAATATAGCTATATAATTTGCTTCTGTTTTTTTAAATCGTAGATTTTCTTTTTTGTCTTTCCTATTGTTTTTGCCACCTGAATTTCTTTCGGACATACTTCAGTGCATTTCCCATGTGCTTTACATCCATGTACTCCTTCAGGTGTGTCAAGCATGGCAATTCTTTCACTGTCTCCTCTGTCTCTTGAATCGAAGAGATACCGGAAGGATCTCAATATGGCT
>JBEHWO010000313.1:0-8152 GCA_040217695.1 Vulcanimicrobiota bacterium
TAAAGTAGAAATAGAGGAAGAAGAGGAAGAAGAGGAAGCTTTTGATAAAGTAGAAATAGAGGAAGAAGAAGAAGAGGAAGAAGAAGAGGAAGAAGAGGAAGAAGAAGAAGAGGAGGAAGAAGAGGAAGAAGAAGAAGAAGAAGAGGAAGAAGAAGAAGAGGAAGAGGAAGAAGAGGAAGAAGAGGAAGAGGAAGAGGAAGAAGAGGAAGAGGAAGAGGAAGAGGAAGAAGAGGAAGAGGAAGAGGAAGAAGAGGAAGAGGAAGAAGAAGAGGGTATATCCTTCGATGAACTGGAGATAGAAGAAGAAAAGCAAGAGGAAGAAGAAAAATCCTTCGATGAACTGGAGATAGAAGAAGAAAAGCAAGAGGAAGAGGAAAAATCCTTCGATGAACTGGAGGAGGAAAAATCCTTCGATGAACTGGAGATAGAAGAAGAAAAGCAAGAGGAAATATCTTTTGAGGAAACGGAGATAGAAGAAGCACAGGAAGAAGGTATATCTTTCGACGAACTGGAGATAGAAGAAGAAAAGCAAGAGGAAATATCTTTTGAGGAAACGGAGATAGAAGAAGCAAAAGAGGAAGAGGAAGATTTATCTTTCGACGAACTATTAATAGACGAAGACAGTAAAGATTTTGAAACCGGAGAAATCGGGAAAGAAAAGGCTGATAAAGAAGAAGGCACAGCAGGTCACCTGAAGACTCCTGTTGCAGAAACTGCGTTAAAAGCATCTGAAATTCAGTTACAATCAATAGAACGTAGTATCAGTAAAATACATGATATGTTAAACATGAATTTTACAGAGGTAAAAGAAACTATTGGTATAATCACTGATAATATTAATAAACAGATAAGCAACCAGACCAGTCAAACTGTAAGTTATTTAGATGAACTACTGGAAAAAATGACCGGTAAAATAGTAAAAGAAATTAATACTTTACCCCGCTCTGATATATCTGAATCTATGGAAATATATGTTGATAAGATTGGTGAATTAATCTCCGGACAGAGTCCTGTAAATACAATAGATTTCAAAGATATGGATGTTTACAAAGATCTTCTCAAAGAATATGAAGAAACCATTATAGAAATGGAGAAATTACAGGCAAAAGTACAGAGTCTTGAGAAGGAAATCGAAGATTTAAAATCAAAGAGTCTTGATCAGAAAAAGCTAATAAAAGAGAAGAGCGAACAGATTGTTGAAATGACAGCAGATATAGAAAGAATGAAAGTGAGCGGAGGCTATTCTTCAAAAGAAGATGAACTGGCTAAAGAATTAGAGAACAAAAATAAGCTTATGGAAAAACTGGTAAGCAATGTAAAAAGTCTTGTGGAAGAGAAAAAAGAACTGGTAAAAGAGAAGGAAAAGGCCGAGAAGGAAAAGGCCGAAGCAGAAGAAACTAAAAAAACCTTTGAAAAGAAGCTTAAAGAAAGTGCAAGTAAATTATCAAACAAGTTGAATGAAATAGACAGATCAGATATTAAAATAAAGGAAGCAGATAAAAAGCAGAGAGAACTGCAGAACAAACTCGAAGCTGCAGAGAGAGAAATTAAAGCTCTGAAGAATGACCTGGAGAAAAAGGATATTCGAATCTCTCAACTCAGTAAAGAACTGGAAGAAGAAAGAAATAAAGGCGGAGGAGGCCTGAGTGGTTTCTTCAGGAGGAAATAATTGATAATTACTAATAGGGCATTTATAGTATAATAAGTAAATGCCCTATTTTTTTATAAGTATTCAGGAGTTATATCTAAAAAAAACACTATTGGTTGTTTCTATCAAGTTATAATTGGGTTTCAGGTGTCGGGTTTTGAGTTTATAATTACTCAACACCCAACACCCGGCACCTATATAAATCTAATTTTTACGCCATGAAAAATGAAAATTCCTATACTCTAAATTTAAAGGTATAAATAATATGAAACTTTACTGCCCGAACTGTGGTAATGAAAATCAAGACAGCAACTTAAAATGTATATTCTGCGATACTATATTGAGCAGATTCAACAAAGGAGGACTCCTTACACCAGGTTTAGTCCTGTATTCTAAATATCAAATAGTAAGACAAATCACCCAGGGAAAATTAAGTTCTATTTATTGTATAAAAGACGTTAAAGAAAAAACTCTTCTCATTCTTAAAGAATTACATTGTATTACCTATTCAAAAAGTCAAAAGGAATATTTAATTAAAAGATTTGCCCAGGAAATTGAGTTATTAATGAAATTAAAACATCCCAATCTACCGGCAGTAGTAGATTCATTCAATCTTTACGGAAGATATTATCTGGTTATGAATTATATAGAAGGATATGACCTTCAATATCTTTTAAACAAAAGCAGTAATAAAAGTATTCCGGAGAAACTTGTTGTAAAATGGGCTATACAGTTATGTGATGTTTTAAATTACCTTCACAGATTAAATATAATTCACAGAGATATAAAACCATCAAATATTATGGTCAGAGAAAAAGATGGTAAAATCTTTCTGGTTGATTTTGGTCTTGCAAGAGTAATTGAAACAGAAAAGGAACTGACCAAAACGGCAGTCGGCACAGAAGGTTATATACCTCCTGAACAGTATGCAGGCACCCCTGTTCCTGCAAGCGATATTTATTCTCTCGGAGTAACACTTCATCATCTTGTAACAGGAGAATTTCCTTTTGTACCTTTTATCTTCAAACCTATAAGAAATATCAACGCCGGTCTTTCTATTGAACTGGAGGCTATAATAGAAAAATGTATTAATCTTAAACTTGAAGAAAGATATTCTTCTGCTCTGACATTAAAGAGGGATTTAATGTTAGTGAAAGCATCTTTGACCTCTACCAAACTCAACAAATCAGACGGAGTAAGACCGGAGAAACCTAAATTCACCAAAATACTTAAACCGGAACAAAAAAAATATAGTATACCACTGGAGATAACAGAACGTGTGTCAGCACTTGATAGCGACGTAGCTCAAAAAATGCTGCGAAGTATTGAAACACTAAGCAGAAGTAATGTTTTACCATATTTAATCCAGATGATGCATAATAAAGATGTAGAAGTCAGGCGGGCTGTAGCTACAGCTCTCGGTGGATTAAAAGACAGTAATGCAGTAGGATATCTTATAGAACTGCTCAGAGATAATGATAGTCAGGTAAGGCAGCTGGCAGCGTGGGGATTGGGAGAATCAAAAGATAAAAGAGCCCTTCATCCACTCCTGGAAGCTCTTATGACAGGAGATGCAGATCTCAGAGGCGGTGCAGCCCTTGCGCTGGGGGAATTAAAAGATAGTGAAGCAGTCAACCCGTTAATAGACACTGTTTCAAGTGACCCGGAACCTATGGTACGTAAGAGAGCAGTCAGAGCTATAAGTGAAATAGGTGATAGAAGTGCCTTACCATACCTTGTTAACAGACTTGAAAAAGAAAATGAAGAACCATTAAAACAGACTATTTCCTGGGCTATAAAACAGCTACAATAATTGTAAGCTCTCAGCCGTCACCGGGACAGCCGTCGGCTCACTATTCATTTGCTGGCTTTAACATTAGCTTCTTGACTTTTTTTTATTAGAGGGATATAATATTGAAGTATATCGAATAAAATTAGCATAGTTTAAAGAGGTAAAAGTTATGTTTAAAAAATTTGTTCTTTTGCCTGGCAAAACCTTGATGATGCTTATAATTACAGCATCATTTTTTATTTCCATGGGTATAGTTTTGGCCAGTCAGTCAGTCAAAATTCGTTATGTGTCAGAAGACAATGTGAATCTAAGGCGTAAACCTTCACTCAGTTCCGAAGTAGTAAGAGTTCTGAATAAGGGACAAAAATTATATGTGAAGAGCTACAAAAACGGCTGGGTATCTATTGGTCTTTCAAACGGTATAACAGGATGGATAAATGAGAAATTTGTAACTGCTCAGCAACCGAATCATTCAGTAAAAGTATCTTCCCGCGGTGATATTTCAACAATGAAGGTTCGTTATATAAACTCTGAAGGTGTTAATCTCAGGCAGTCTCCATCTCTCTCAAGTTCCATAGTTTCTGTTTTAAGCAGAGGAGAAAAGATTTTTGTCCAGAGTTATGATAATTCCGGATGGGTAGGGATTTATCTTGAAAGTGGCAAAAAAGGGTGGGTACATGAAAAATTCATATCTACCTCTCCCGGTAACGGAGAAGACTGTAAAGTAAGATATGTCATAGGTAACCAGATAAATGTCAGAAATTCCCCGTCACTTAACGGCAAAGTAATTGCCAATGCAAATCAAGGCGATAAAGTTACAGTAATGGCATATAAAAACGAAGGATGGATAAAAGTATCATTTTCAGATGGACGTACCGGGTGGATTCATGAGAAATTTATAGGTAAAGAACCGACACAGAGTCCGGGAATGAAAATACGCTATGTACTCGGCACACATGTTAATTTAAGGGATAAGCCATCTACCAGAGCAGCTATAGTAGGTTCCGTATCCAGCGGTGAAAAAGTCCTCGTAGAAGCATATGATGACTCCGGCTGGGCTTATATAGAATTATCAGGGGGAACAAATGCATGGATTAATGTTGAGTTTATTACCTCTTCCCCTGTATATCCAGGCATGAAAGTAAGATATGTCTGTGGAAACGGTGTAAACGTGAGAAGTAAAGCATCTCTGAATGCTTCAGTAGTTACAATTGCCAATGCAGGAGATAAAGCTTTTATTAAAACTTACGATCATTCAGGATGGGTAAGTGTTGTTCTAGAAGGAGAACGTAAAGGATGGATTAACGAAAAATATCTTACAGACTCACGTAATACACAGAATAGTGTCACATCTTCGAAAATAAGATATATTCAGGGTAATGGTGTCAATGTGAGAAAAGGTCCATCTTTGAATGAAAAAGTTATAACAACTGTTAATAATGGTACAGAAGTCCGTGCTGAAAGTTATGATGACCACGGATGGGTACTTATTTCGACAAATAAATATAAAGGATGGGTATATAAAGGTTATATAGGTGTAGATATACTCCCTGATGAAATGGTGGCAATATCCTCCGGTTCTTCTTCCGGTTCTTCTTCCGGCAGTTCACATAAAGCTTCCGGCAGAGGAAACTCTATAGTCGATACAGCCTGTTCCTACATGGGTGTTCCCTATGTCTGGGGCGGAACAACAGCCTATGGATTTGATTGTTCAGGATTTGCCCAGAGGGTTTATTCAGATAATGGTATTTCCATACTAAGAACTGCCGATGCACAGTTTACCGAAGGAATGTCTGTAGGAAGAAATGAGCTACAGCCTGGAGATATGGTATTCTTTACTACCTATACATACGGTGCGTCCCATGTAGGTATTTACATCGGGAATTCGGAATTTATTCATGCATCATCAGGGGCCGGTGAAGTAACCATAAACAGCCTGAATGATTATTATTACAATGAAAGATTTCTCGGAGGACGCCGAATTCAGTAATAATATACTCCCGTGACGGGACAGGCTTACAAAAAATATAACAGGGACGAGTTAACTCGCCCCTGTTATATTTTTTCAGATATTTTTATTTAAGCTGCTTTTTCTACTTTACTGTCTATTTTACTGCCTGTGTCAGTCTTTGCACCTGTATCAGTCTTTGCATCCGAACTCTCTGTACTGGTAAGGGTAGAGGATTTTCGAGAATCTGTCACATAAAAACCAGATCCTTTAAAAATTATACCTACTGGTGATATTAATCTATTTGCTACTGATCCACAACATTCGCAGTTCACTTGCTGTCCGTTTAATTTAAAAGTAAAATATTCAAATTTATGTCCACAGGAAGAACATCTGAAATCATAGATTGGCACAGAAAATCCCCCTTTCAGATAATTTTAATGATTTTCATCGAGTAATTATAAAACTTCACTGACATTCTGTCAAGTATTTTTTGGATTTGACCTTATTATAAAAATTGAGTTATAATTCTAGTTATATGTAATTTCATACATGCCAGTAATTATTATAGTGTATTTCATAAGTTATCAGAATTTAAATAATTCGTGATGCGTAATGTGGTATCATCCCTTCGCATCATGCATCACTCATTACGCATCACGAGCATATTAATTACTGCGAAATTACAAATTTGAACAGAGGAGATATTCTATGGATATTAAAAACAAAGTAGTCCTTATTACAGGAGGAAGCAGAGGTATAGGTAAAGCCACCGCAAAATGTTTTGCCGCTGAAGGAGCCAGGGTAATAATATGTTCAAGACATAAATCTGACCTGGACAAAGCCTGCGAAGAAATAATTAAAGTAGGCGGGGAATGCACAGGCATAGAATGTGATGTAAGACAAGGCGGAGATGTAAAAAATCTGGTACATAAGACAGTGGAAAAATTCAGGCAAATAGATCTGCTCATTAATAATGCAGGAGCAGGTTACTATAAACCACTTACCGAAACTACAGAAGAAGAATGGGACACGACTGTAGATACAAACATGAAAGGTATGTTTCTTGCCTGCAGGGAAGCTATACCGCATATGAAAAAGAACAGTATGATTATAAATATATCTTCAGGAGCAGGGAAACATGGTTTCCCAAATTTTGCCGCCTACTGTGCAAGTAAATTCGGAGTCATAGGATTTACAGAGAGTATTGCAGGAGAACTTCCGTTTATAAAGGTTTATTCTATCTGCTTCGGATCTGTAAATACGAAATTATTCAGGGATGCATTTAAATATTCTCCTCCCGGTCAACCGGAAGAAATGGCACATGTAATAATAGATCTCTGTAAAAGAGAATATATCAAATCAGGTGAAGCTCTCGAATTATGTGAAACATCACCAAATATTTAGACAACACATATTGTTTTTTTAATCATTTTATTATATGCTATATATAAATTTTGAAAGAGGAACGTTTAATGAAAAATTTATTTTTGCCTGTATGTTTATTGATACTTGCATGTACAGTTCTCTCCTATTCCGGAGAAAAAACAGTAAAATATCCCTTTATTATAAAACCTGCAATGAGTGATGTAAAAGAGAAGACAGAGAAAGAATTCCGTTCTTTGAACGGCGCTCAATGGAAGACAATAATGATAGATCAATTCAGTAGTTTCCTTGCCTATGCTTCTGTAGAAGGTATGCCTGAAAGAAAAAATCTAAGTGATTATAAGCTTGCCATAAAATTAGCAGATGAATTTTTAAAGAAAAACCAGGCTTTACTGGGAATAAAGGAACATTTACCAAAATGTATTAATGTAAGAGGTAATGAAAATCCTGAACTCGGTTATGTATGGGTAGACTACGGAGGACAGATGCAATATAACATGCCCGTAGAAGGCACAAGAGCATCTGTAAAAGTAGACCATCCCGGCGTGGTAAAAGAAATAAGAAGCCGATGGTACCCTGATATAGAAATACCTAATGAAGAAGGTATGGATAAAGAAAAGATAAAAGAGATTCTTACCGGCAGATCTATTCCGTATAAAGGATATGGAGGACAGATGCTTGCCTATATAGTAAAAGATACTGACTTAACAGAAGAGGCTCAAAAGGTTATATTTCCTTTAAGAAAAGAAAGAGAACATAAAGTGGAATTTTATGTCACATGGAAGATAGAGATAAATAAAGAAGAGTTAAAAAATGCATGGACTCTTTATATGGATATATACAGCGGACAGGATATTTATATAAAGCAAAATTTCAAATAAAGCCGGCAATGGAAGAAATTAAGTTATTTGACTATAACGGCAAGGAAGTATGAGAATCTGTTCCTCTCTAAGTGCTTATAATAGGCGTAACGCGTCACGGGAGGTAGACAGGTTCACAGATATCCGGTGCAGTAATTACTGACCTGAGCATAAGCATGTAATAAAAGTCTTCCTCCCGTCACGCGTCACGCGTTACGCGTCACGAGAGCAAATATGTATTATTTATGCTCACCACAGTAGATAAATAGTCCGTAGTGATGTGTAAAATATGAATAAATATATTATATTGTTTCTTACAATTATTATAACAGCTATATCAGGATGTCAATTCAGACCTGTAGATATGAAAGATATAAAAAAATCTCCTAAAAAACTTTTTAGGAGACATCATGAATAGTCCTATAATATCAAAAATCGAAACGTTTGTAGAGATAGAAATTACAGAAAGTGATCTGAATATAAATCAATTAGATGATAAGATATATAGAGCAAGCAGA
>JBEHWO010000314.1:0-8136 GCA_040217695.1 Vulcanimicrobiota bacterium
AAGGAGCCCTGCCATAATAGTCTTACCTGCACCGGGATCATCAGCCAGAAGAAACCTTATACTGGCAAGTTTCAAAAAATAATCATAAACAGCCTCAAGCTGATGAGGAAGAGGATGTATATTGGCAATAGATAAAGTAAAGTATGGATCATATTCATAAGCAAGTCCGAGCCTCATGGACTCTATACCAAGACGGAAATGCTCAGGATTACCTGTAAAAGGTTCTTTCTCAGGAGTAGAAAAAAGACTTCCCACCTGCTCCGCCGACAAAACCGGATCATAAAAACCACCGGTATTAAGTCCCTTGCCTATAAGTTTAATAGATGAGCCCATAGGAATAATAACACTTACCTGAACCGGTTCTTTAAATAAAGGCCCCTGGACTATAGAATTTAATTTAAGTTCCTGAATAAGCATAATATTCAACCTCTAAAAAAAGTATATAGAAACCTTTATGGATTCTTCACTATTTATAAAATATCCTCTAAATCTTATTTTCAGTAAAAAAAACAAAAACTGTAGAACAAAAATTTGACTCATTATGTTATAATAAATTTTATGGCGACAGGAGAACAAATAAAATCTTTAATACAATCGTATTTTGATAAAAATGAAGAAAGATTTAAAACTACTGTACTTCAGCTAGCCGCTTCTGAAGCAAAACGAGGGCACAATAACCTTGCACGTGAAATTAGGGACTTAGTAGATAAAGTTAAATGTAATTCAAATAAAATTGTTAATTTTAACAAAGAATTAAATGAACTAATAATTAGTAACATTACTAATCATCGTCTATCAGAACTTGTAGTTCCTAATGAAATAAAAAAACGGGTAGAAAGAATTTTAAAAGAATTTAAACAGCAATCTAAATTAAAAAAACATGGGTTTACCAATAGAAGAAAAATTTTATTAGTTGGTCCACCAGGTA
This sequence comes from Vulcanimicrobiota bacterium, assembly GCA_040217695.1. GTDB lineage: Bacteria > Vulcanimicrobiota > SpSt-956 > SpSt-956 > JAKJGF01 > CALARM01. Next base: position 929 of record JBEHWO010000314.1, read on the forward strand.
CTGGTAAAACTATGACAGCAGCAATATTCGCCTCTGAAATAAATCTTTCCCTTTGTACTATACTTATGGATAAATTGGTAACAAAATTTATGGGAGAAACCAGTGCAAAATTACGTCAAATATTTGAAAGTATAAATGAAAATCAAGGAGTTTATTTTTTTGATGAATTTGATGCAATCGGTTCAGAACGAAGTCTAGAAAATGATGTTGGAGAAATGAGGCGTGTACTAAACACATTTTTAAAATTTATTGAACAAGATAATTCAAATAGTTTAATTGTTGCTGCCACTAATAATCCTCGATTACTTGACCAGGCTTTATTTAGAAGGTTTGATGATATTTTACATTACAAACTACCAAGTGAGCCAGAGATTAAAAAATTAATTTTAAATAGAATTGGTAAATATGCTTCACAAACTTTACCAACAGAATCTATAATTAAAGAGGCAAACTCATTAAGCCATGCTGAAATAGCATGTGCCTGTGACGATGCTATTAAAGAATCAATATTGAATGATAAACCTAAAGTTGACGAAACGCTTTTACTGACTATGTTAAACGAAAGAAAATCTGTTTATCATAGAGAGGAACATTAATTTTGGCTGAAAAATTTAAAAACCTTTTTGTAAAAGACACAAGTGATACACTACTCTACACTAGTAAAAAAAGTATTGTCGGTAAATTACGTATTCCTGCTAGAGACCGTATCCAACACAGTACAAAATTACAAAATCAATTTACACAGGCATGGAAAGATGCTTGTACAATTTCTAATACTCGTAAAGCTGTTTCACTTCCAACAAAAGAAGGTATATACTTAGAATTTAAAAGTTCTCCAGAACATGATCTTATTACAAAACGATTAGAAGATCATAAAAAAGGAATCAAATTACTAAACGTAAAAAAAGAGAAAATCGAAGATATAGAATTTAATTGTGCAACAGTATTTATTCCATCAAGTAAAGAAAGTCATTTCATAAAAAAATTTCAGGAATATGGAGAGAAAAATACACGAAAAGGTAATCCGAAGCATGACGAATTAGTTCGTAGTATAGAAGATATAAAACTAGCAATATTAGAGTCTTTTTGGCAAGATAAAAAAGAATGGATGCCGGGTGACAGTCCTTTATGGTGTGAAATATGGCTCAGAACAAATGAAATAGAAACAGAATCAGAGACAGAAACAGAAAAATCCTTTAAAAAAATAGCTAATTTATTGAATATTAAGTTGCAAAAAGATATATTAAAGTTTCCTGAACGCATGGTATTTTTAGGATTAGCAACAAATAAACAATTAAAAGAACTTATTGAATCCTGTGAATATATAGCAGAATTTCGAAAAGCTTCTGAAACCCCTTATTTTTTCATGAACATAGAAAATAGGGAACAAGTAGAATGGATAAACAATTTATTAGATAGAATTACTGTTGATAAAAATTCAAAAGTTGCAATTTGCATATTAGATACAGGTGTTAATAATGGTCATCCACTATTACAAAATATCTTAGAAGATGTTGATTGCCAAGCATGTAAAAAAGACTGGGGCTATAATGATCATCATAAACATGGAACTTTAATGGCAGGGTTAGCTGCATACGGTGATCTACAAAATTTATTAGAAAATAGCCAGAAAGTAAATATTTTACAAAAGCTCGAATCAATAAAAATACTACCTCCCACTAATAATAATGACCCAAATCTGTACGGCTGCATAACTAGACAATGTGTAAGTAGAGCTGAGATTAATAAACCAGAGCGGAAGCGTATCATTTGCATGGCTATAACTACAAACAAATGCGAAGAAGGTCGTCCTTCTTCATGGTCAGCAGCGATAGATTCTATAACATCTGGTTACTTTGATAATCAGAAAAGATTATTCATCATTTCTGCTGGAAATGTCAATTCTGGCTGGGAGAATTACCCTGAGAGCAATATACTTTACCCTATTGAAGATCCTGGACAGTCATGGAATGCAATTACAGTAGGAGCATGTACAAAAAAAATATTATTATCTGATGAAAATTTAAAAGATTATAAACCTATTGCACAATCGGAAAATTTATCTCCTTTCAGTCCAACTTCTATTTTATGGGAAAAAAAATGGCCTATAAAACCTGATATAATTCTCGAAGGTGGAAATATTGCAAAAGACAATACTAATCTTTGCTTAGATTGTGATGATCTTTCCTTGTTATCAACTTACTATAAACCCACTGATCGCCATTTCGGTATAATATGTGGAACAAGTGCCTCTACAGCTCAGGCAGCTTGGATGGCTGCTCAAATACAAGCAAATTACCCTGATGCTTGGCCTGAGACTATACGTGCTTTATTAATACATTCTGCCGAATGGACAGATAGCATGAAAAATTTATTCCTTAAAAATCCTACAAAAAAACTTAAAACAGAATATCAACACCTATTAAAAATTTGTGGATATGGCATCCCTAAAATTGATAAAGCTTTATGGTGTGCTAAAAACAGTGTAAACTTAGTAATCCAGGAAGAACTTCGACCATATGAAAAAAAAGACAATCGTGGCCGTACCCGTGATATGAATATTCATGAATTACCTTGGCCGAATGATACATTACTAAATCTAGGAGAAACTAATGTAATAATGCGTATTACGCTTTCATATTTCATAGAACCCAGTCCAGGAGAAAGGGGATGGAAAGATCGTTATAGATATCCTTCTTATTTACTAAGATTTGACGTTAATAAGTCAACAGAGACTAGGGAAACATTTATCCGAAGGATAAACGCAGCTGCAGAAGATCATGAAGAGAATGAAGATTCTACAACATCCTCTACAAGCAGCAGTAACAGTAGTAATAGATGGTTAATTGGAACTCAGGGACGAGACTTAGGTTCTATCCATTCAGATATTTGGGAAGGAACTGCCGCTGAATTAGCGGTATGTAATCTAATAGGTATTTATCCTAAAACTGGCTGGTGGAAAGAACGATTAAATCTACAGAAATATAATAATAAAATTAGGTATTCACTTATCGTTTCTATAACTACACCATTAGAAAACGTAGACATTTATACACCTATAATTAACAAAATAAAAGTATCAATTCCAGTAGCTATTAAACACAAGGCAAAACCCATATAAAAAATAACGGAGACATAGAAGAAAGAAGTGGAAGAAGATAAAAGGCCTTTGGTAGAAGTTTTAGTAAAATAATTAATATCATATTAACATATTAACCTACAAAAATTTTAACAGCATGAGCAATTAAAATAAGGAGAAAATTACTATGAAAAAAATAAATTTAATAATTGCAATATTATTCAGTTTGTTATTCTTAAATATTCATAATATAAGAGCTAATCATCCTCCAGTCTATCCTCCAGTCATAGTAGATACTAGTAGTATTTATAACGCAGCTAAAGAGTGGGTCGGTACACCTTATAACATGAATGTTGGCCATAATGATTCAAAAGAAGGTATTGATTGTTCACACCTTGTATGGGAAGTTTATAAAGCAGCTGATTATAAATATTCAAAAGAAAATGTATCAACTAAAGACTTTCCTTCACTTGCATTTTTTAAACAAGTTGATTCTTTTGCTAATGGGGATGTTATACTATTTAAAAAAAATGATTCCAAATTACATAAAAAAGGTACTGAACCTGGCCATATGGGAATATTTTGGGATGGTAAATTTATAAATGCTTCTAGAAAAAAAGGAGTAATTTTAGATGGTAATTTATATTGGTGGATGAAAACAAGTGAATATACATATGTAGGTAGCTTTAGATGGATAGGAATTAGTGGAGTTTGGGAATGGTGTAATGGCCATGTCAAACAAATTTTACCTAATGGTACAGTATATACACTCAGCGGAAATACTGATATAGGCACATGGGAATATAATGGAAATGGTGAATATATAATTAGATGGGGGTCAAAGGGAATTGATACTCTAAATGTATCTTCAAGCGGTACTTATCTTTATGGTGTAAATCTGCATAAAGAAAACGTATGGGCAAAAAAAAAATCAAATAAAATAGATTAGGGTAGAATCAAGTCGATTTTTTCATGCCGTCACAATTGAGGACAAGATACCCAAAGAATACTTTTAAAGTAGAATTATTTTGCCTTAAGTGAAGAGATTTATTCCACAGCCACAGCAAGAAAAGAGGTTGCTGGGGTAGCGCTCTCATCTAATATTTTGTGACTAAAGTAATGATTAAACGATTCCCAAATTCCATATTTTTATAGATAAATGGGTATTTCGGTCTAAACAGGGTAAATGTTGCTTAGAAATTTAAATGAAACCTATACCCAATAAACAATTCTTGCACTTTTTTGTTTCCCATTTTTTTAGCTAAAAAGACACCTGATTTTCGGGAAAAATAATTATGGCAGTAATAATCTAAAGTTTGTGTAAATGCATTTTAAAGAATTTTTACCCTAAGATAATTATAATGATACAATAAACGGCCGTTTATGATAATCAATTTCTGTATACCTTTGATACTATTCTTTTAAAGAAAGATTGATTAAAATAATTAATAATAGATATTTCCTTATTCTTTCGTCATAAAACAGGAAATTCGAACGAAATTTTCTAGAGAATACGGATAAATATGACATAATATACCAATATAGTAGTTTTCAACTAAGAAACATTTACCCTGTTTAGACCGAAATACCCTAGGTTGATTTCTGATAAAGAAATATAAAAAAGGATAATAAATATGAATAGAGAAGTGGGAAAGAAGTATTATGGATAAAATATTGAAAGGATAAATATGTTAACATTAATTGAAGAATTAGATTTATTTGGAGAACCTATTATATATAAGGGAAAAAAGAATACTGACTGCACATTTATTGATAACTTATCATTACCTGTTCATAAATGGTACAGATATACAGCAGGTTTCTCTGCTTTATGGGTCAGAGAAATTATTCAAAGAGAAAAACTTAACGGTAGAACTAATATAATAGAACCCTTTGCAGGTTCAGGAACAGTTCTATTAGAAAGTAAATTCTGTAATGTAAAAGCTATAGGAATTGAAGCACACCCTTTTGTATCAAGAATAGCAAAAGCAAAACTCCACTGGGATGTAAATTTGAGAGATTTTCAGTCTTATGCTTTTTCTATACTTGAACAGGCAAAACAATGTAAATCCTCTGAGACAAAGTACCCTTCACTTATAGAAAGGTGCTTTTCAACTTCAACACTCACTTGTTTAGATGCATTAAGAAAAACCTATTATGATAATATAGACAATTCAGCTATATCTGATCTTACATTTTTAGCCCTAATAGCTGTCTTAAGAAAATCTTTATCCGCTAAAACTACACAGCAATATGTATTCCCTAATAAATTTAAAGAAAAAAAAGTTGATCCCTTTGAAATTTTTAAAGAACAGATTTTCATGATGAGTAAAGATCTGTCTATATTACAAAAGTTAACTTATTCCAGTTCTGAAGATGTAATTCTGTTTCAAGATGATGCCAGAAATTGTAATTGCATACCGGATCAGTGGGGAGATCTGGTTATAACCTCACCTCCTTATGCAAATAATTATGATTATGCCGATGCAACAAGGCTTGAATTAAGTTTTTTAGGTGAAATTGAGGGGTGGGGAGATCTTCAGGAAAAAGTTAGAAACTACCTTGTACGCTCTTGTACTCAGCATGTATCAAGTCTTGTTAAGGAAACCTATGACATAATTAATGACCCTATATTAAGTATTATAAAAGATGAAATGACTACAGTATGTCAAAATTTAGAGACAGAAAAAGAACATCATGGGGGGAAAAAAAATTATCACACCATGATTGCTTCTTATTTTTACGATATGGCAAAAGCCTGGATAGCCCTGAGAAGGGTAACTAAAGAGAATTCTTTAGTGGGTTTTGTTATAGGTGATTCTGCTCCATATGGTATATATGTTCCGGTTGAAAAATGGTTAGGAGAATTAGCATTAGCAGCAGGGTTTAAAAGTTATACATTTGAAAAAACAAGAGATAGGAATATAAAATGGAAAAATAGAAAGCACAAAGTACCATTACAAGAGGGGTATTTGTGGGTAAACGGTTAAAAGGAGTTTTACTATGGCAGATTCTACATCTCATAAATTCGGGCAAATTGTTGGTTGGATCTTAGAAAATACAGTTGAACCTTTTTTATCTGAGTTTGCATTAAAACATAATTTATATTTAGATAAAAAGGGAACTAGAAAAGCTAGAGGTAGTAAGCAAAAGGTTTCCCTGACTGATACATATGGAAATCAGCATGACTTAGATTTTGTTTTAGAGAAAAACGGAAGTGAAGATCATGTAGGTAGACCTTTTGCATTTATAGAAGTAGCATGGAGAAGATACACAAAACACTCCAGAAACAAAGCTCAAGAAATTCAGGGTGCCATAATACCTCTAAAAGAAAAGTATAAAAATGATAATCCTTTTTTAGGTGTTATCTTAGCTGGAATTTACACAGAAGGGGCATTGAAACAGCTAAAATCTTTAGGGTTTGAGATAATTTATTTTGAGTATGAAACAGTAATTCAGGCTTTTAAACATGTTGGTATAGATGTAATATATGAAGAAAATACCACAGAAAAAGAATTTAAAGACTATATAAATGCCTGGGAGAAACTGCCTGAAGAAGAAAAACAAAGAGCAAGTAAAAAACTAACAGAGATAAATAAAGATAAAATAAATGCATTTATTAAAGCTTTGGAACATAAATTAGACAGACAGATATCTTTTATAAGGATACTTCCTCTTTACGGTAAGTCATTTGATTTATATTCAGTCGAAACAGCTATAAATTTTATAGAGACGTATCAAGAACAAAATGATCCTTCATTAAATTTTACAAAATATGAAGTAGAAATTAGATATAACAATAATGATTTTATAGAAGCAGTATTTCATCAAAAATCAGGGGTAATTGAGTTCCTAAAAAAATTTATATAAAAGGTAACTGTATTTATAAACTTAATCATGCCTTATTTGTGGGTGCCAGGAGCATACGTGTCACCAGGGGCAAAGTATAAGAAATTTTTTTTAAAAGGGCTCTGACTATTTCAATATAGGGTATTTTTGCTCATCCCCTCCAAATGGCCGGTAGCATTTTTACTACCTCTAAAAGCTTAGTAATTTCCAACTAATTTTTACATCAATACTGTAATCATTTTTATTTTAAAAAAAATAGACGGTTATTAGTTGACTTTTT
>JBEHWO010000315.1:0-8112 GCA_040217695.1 Vulcanimicrobiota bacterium
ACCTCTTCAGGAAGGATTTCTGTTTTATGCCCTCTCTGCTCCTGATTCTTTCCATTACTGTACACAGGTTGCCTGGGCTTATGACGGGGAAATGGATATAGAATCATTGAAAGAAGCATGGAAGGGTATATTTTCTGCTCACAGTGCTTTTCGGGCAGGTTTTGTATGGGAAGAAGGGAGAAAACCCTTTCAGGTAATTTACAGGCACGTTTCTCTTCCCTGGCATACAGTGGATTTAAGAGAAAAAGACAGGGAAGAACAGGAAAAAATAATTGAAAATACGGTAGAAAAGGCAAGACGTTCTATTTCCGATCTCAGGACTCCTCCTGCCGGTTCTCTTTACCTCTTCATCATGGATAATTATAAATACAGATTTCTGTGGAGCTACCATCATATCATTTTAGACGGATGGTCCATGCCTTTAATACTTATGGAATTACAAAGAAGATATGACTCTATTGTAAAGAAAGAAAAATTTTCTTTTGTCCCTCCCGGCTCATTTGAAACGTATATAAAATGGCTTTCTCTCCAGGATAAAGAAAGACTTACAGATTACTGGAAACATGCCATTTCAGATTTTTCCACTCCCACTCCTCTTACGGTAAATCATTCCCGTCTGGATATTCATAAATCTGTTGAAAATCCGGGAGAATATATCTATAAACTTCCGAAAACTTTTCTCGAAGTATGTCAGAAATTTGCCAGTTCCGGTGAGGTAACACTTAATGCCCTTTTACAACTGGCCTGGGCCTCTGTTCTTTCCGCATACAGCGGTTCTGAAGATATATTATACGGCATCCCTGTTTCTGGAAGACCTGCCGAACTTCCCGGGGTGGAACAGATGATAGGACTCTTTATAAATACCATTCCTCTCAGGGTAACGTTAAATCATAACGAAACAGTACGTTATAATCTGAAAAATATTCATAATGTTATACAGGACGGCAGTAATTTAAGCCATATCTCTCTGAGCGAAGTTCAGGCTATGAGCAGTATACCTCCGGGGGAAGCACTTTTTTACAGCCTTTTTGTATTTGAAAATTTCCCCTTCTCTGAGGAAATTACGGCTATGAAGGATATGAAACATTACGGTACATCCAGTTATCCTCTTAATATAGTCGTTGTGCCGGAAAAAGAACTATCCGTAAATATTTCCTATGACGGAGACTGTTTTACAGAAGATGTAATAAAAAATCTTGCTTCCCATATTGGAACTGCTTTGAAATGGATCGTTGAACATCCTGAAGAGCTTCTGAAAAACATAGATATAATTCCTGAAAAAGAGAAACATCTGCTTTTAAATGTCTTTAATGATACCTGTTATGATGTGCCGAAGGAAAAAACAATTCATGAATTGATAGAGGAACAGGTGGCATTACATCCGGAAAGAACTGCCGTTGTTTATAAAGATGAAAAACTTACTTATGGCGAATTAAATGAAAAAGCGAATAAACTGGCTCATTTCCTGAGAGAAGAAGGAGCAGGACGTGACAGCAGAGTTGGCATTTTCCTGGATCGATCGTGCCATATGATTGTAAGTATTCTTGCAGTTCTCAAAGCAGGAGGAGCCTTTGTCCCCATAGATCCCCACTATCCTCCGGAGAGAATAAATTATATAATCTCTGACAGCGGTTCCATTATGTTGATCGCGGACCACCACCTGGCAGAAAAGATAAAACCGTCAATTCCTGTGTTTTATACAGCAGACTATGATAACGTGACCTCCCGTTACGCGTCACGCGTTACGCGTCACGATTCCCATATAAATCCCGAACATATAAATAGCTCAAAAGATCTTGCCTATATGATCTATACGTCAGGTTCAACAGGTCAGCCGAAAGGTGTAATGATAGAACATCATTCCCTGGTGAATTTATGTTTCTATTATAAAACGAAATATAATTTTTCAACCCTTGATAATATGGCGAAGTATGTGTCTTTCGGTTTTGACGCTTCAATTCCTGAAATATTCCCTGCCCTTATTTCCGGAGCAGGTATCCATATTATTCCCGAAGAAATCCGTCTTTCCCCATCAGGGTTAAATGAATATTTCGAAAGGAACAATGTAACTCTTGCAATTCTTCCGACCCAGTTCGGAGAACAGTTTATGCTCCTTACTGATAATAAATCTTTACGATGGATACAATTGGGAGGAGATAAGCTCAAGGTTTTCAAAAAGCAGAATTATGTAGTGACGAACGGATATGGGCCTACTGAATATACGGTATGTACGTCCGATTTTGTTATAGATAAATCATATGAGAATATTCCCATAGGTAAACCGATTTATAATACTCACGTTTATATTCTGGATAAATACGGTAAGATAACACCTGCAGGAGTGCCGGGAGAACTGTGTGTGTCAGGAGAAGGTGTGGCAAGGGGGTATTTGAACAGACCGGAGCTTACGGCAGAGAAATTTATAGAAAATCCATTTGTGCCCGGATGGAGAATGTATCGTACAGGAGACCTTGCCAGATGGCTTGCCGACGGTAATCTGGAATTCCTGGGCCGTATCGATGCCCAGGTAAAGATAAGAGGTTTTCGCATAGAACTCGGTGAGATAGAAGAAGCTCTTAAAAAGATAGCTTCCGTAAAAGATGCAGTAGTAATTGACAGGACTGATAAAGAGGGAAATAAATATCTCTGCGGTTATTATATAAGTGATGCAAAACTGAAATCATCTGAATTACAGAAGGAACTTTCACTCTTCCTGCCTGATTATATGGTTCCGTCATGTTTTTTAAAAATAGACACAATTCCTGTAACTGCCCATGGAAAGGTAGACAGACGTGCACTGCCTGAGCCTGAAGACAGTGATCTTGCTTCTCATGAAACCTATGTGGCTCCCAGGAATGAGAGAGAAGAAATACTTGCGGCTATATGGAAAAAATTCCTTAAATGTGACAGAGTAGGTATTTATGATAATTTCTTCCATATCGGCGGAGACTCTATTATGAGTATTCAGATAGTGGCAAAGGCAAACAGTGAGGGAATAAATATTACGGCATCTCAATTGCTTCGCCATCCCACTATTGCCGAACTGGCAGAAGAAACTGAAAAGAAACCTGCCATTCAGGCAGAACAAAAACTGCTTGCCGGAGAAGTTCCTTTAATACCTGTGCAGGAATGGTTTTTTGAACATGAATTTGAAGAGTTCAACCACTTCAATCAGGCTTTTCTCTTTACACTTAAAGAAGAGGGAAACAGAGAAATTATAGAGAAAACTCTGAATATTTTAGTAAACCATCATGACGGGTTGAGACTGAGATTCAAAAAAGAAGAGGCATGGCTTCAATACTATGAAAAACCTGAGAAAGCATCTGTTTCGGTCGAATTGACAGACCTTTTTTCTGTGCCGGAAGATTCTCTGTCTATGTTCATTACGGAAAAATGCAATTCCCTTCAATCATCTCTTAACATTACAGAAGGACCGGTCATAAGGTCGGCTCTCTTTAAAGGCCATAAAGACGGCCGTGACAGGCTCTTTATAGTAATACATCACCTCTGTATAGATATGGTTTCATGGAGAATAATCATAGAAGATTTTCATAATATATACAGAACACTTTCTGACAGTCTTACTCCGTCGCTTCCTGCCAAAACTTCTCCTTACAGAGACTGGGCCGGTTCTCTCGGAGATTATGTTCCTGCAGCAGAAAAACACGGTGATTACTGGCTGTCAGTTTTAAAAGATGTCTCCGAATTCCCTGTACCTTATAAAGAATCTAAATTTTCCGACATAAGAGAATATACAGTTTCTCTTCAGAAACATGATACGGAACTGTTATTAAATGCCGTTCCTTCTGTATATAACACACAGATTAATGACATTTTGCTTTCGGCTCTTCTCCTTGCATGTAACCGTTCTTTGAATGTATCTGACCTGGTGATAAATCTGGAAGGACACGGAAGAGAAGAAACTATTGCCGAAATCAATCTGTCACGTACAGTGGGATGGTTTACTTCCATATTTCCTGTTCGTCTGAAGTGTCCTGCTGTGACAGATTCGGTTTCTCTTATAAAATCTGTGAAGGAAACCCTGAGAGCTATACCTGAAAATGGCATTTCTTACGGAGTTCTCAGATATTTTTCAGATATAAAAGAAGATCTGAAAGAACTGGAATGCAATAGAGTGGCCTTTAATTATCTCGGTCAGATTGACGGCAGTGTAATGGAAGGAGAATTACTCTGCGCCGCGGAAGAAGCTCCGGGACAGGCAGTATCTCCTCAAAACGGTATCATAAATCTTCTGGATATTAACGGTCTGGTTTTCCGCGGCTCTTTATCTATGGTTTTCGGATACAGCAGCCATATATGGGAGGGCGAAAAAGTTAAAGAACTTGCAGACAATTTCATTTCCGGTTTGAAAGAGATAATCAATCACTGTACTGAACCGGGAAGAAAGCATTTTACTCCTTCTGATTTTCCTCTTGCCGAAGTTACTCAGTCTTTCCTCGACGGTATAAGCGATCCTTCTTCCGTTGAGGCAATATACGGCCTTTCACCTCTTCAGGAAGGACTCCTCTTTCATGCCGTTGCTTCTCCTGACTCGGATCAATACTGCACACAGACTTCATGGCTCTATAAGGGAGATCTCGACATAAATGCCCTTAAAGATGCGTGGAACGGCATATTTTCCGCTCACCCGATTTTTAGAACGGCTTTTGTGTGGGAAGAAACTGATAAGCCTTTCCAGATAGTGTACAGAAATGCCTCTCTTCCGTGGTATACAATTGATGTCAGTGAAATGGCCGGAGAAAAACAGGAAGAAAAAATAGAAAATATAAGGTTAAAGATAAGACGTGAAGGCTTTAATCTGAGCAGGCCCCCTCTTGCCTATCTTCACCTGTTCATTCTGGGGAATAATGAATACAGATTTATATGGACCTGTCATCATATCCTCATAGACGGATGGTCACTGCCTTTAATAATGCAGGAACTCAAGAGAAGGTATGAAGCTGTTGTAAATAAAGAAATTCCGGATATTAAACCGGTAAAGCCTTTTGAAGCCTATATAAAATGGCTTTCAGAACAGGATAAAGAAGAAATTATTTCTTACTGGAAGAATATTCTATCTGGTTTTTCCGCTCCCACTCCTGTTACGGTAAACTGTGGTGATCTGGATATTCATAAATCTATTGAAAATCTGAAGGAATATATTCATTATCTTCCCGAGGATTTTACGGCAGAATGTCAGGCTTTTGCCCGTTCCAACCTTGTAACCCTCAATGCCCTTGTTCAACTGGCCTGGGCTTCTGTCCTCTCTCTTTACAGCGGTTCCGAAGATATACTTTACGGAACCACTGTTTCAGGAAGGCCGCCCGAACTTTTAGGCGTTGAAAACATGATAGGACTCTTCATAAATACCATACCTATGAGAGCGAGGCTCAATCATAATGAATCTGTACTTTATAATCTTAAAAATATTCATAATACCATACAGGAGGGAAATAATTTAAGCCATATATCTCTGAATAAACTTCAGCCTCTCGCGAGCATCCCTCCTGGAACCTCTCTTTTTTACAGTCTTTTCGTGTTTGAAAATTATCCTTTTGAAGAAGACGCCAGTGAGAAGAAATCTTTAGTCATGACAGATGTGAAGGGCTATGAAAAAACTAATTATCCTTTAAATGTGATTATCGGGCCGGGAAAAGAACTCTGTATAAAGATTTCCTGTGACGGCGACTGTTTTACCGAACATGTAATAGAAAATATGAAAGGCCATATAGGAACTGCATTGAAATGGATTGTACGCAATTCGGAAAGTCCTCTGAAAGACATGGATATACTTTCTGAAAGAGAAAAACATCTGCTTTTAAAGACTTTCAATGATACTTATTTCGAAGTTCCGCAGGATGTAATAATACAGGAACTGATAGAAAAACAGGTAGAATTAAATTCAGAAAAAATTGCCGTAGTCTATAAAGATGAAAAACTTACTTACAGGGAACTGAATGATAGAGCGAATAAGCTTGCTCATTTGCTGAGACGGGAAGGAGTAAAAAGTGACAGCAGAGTGGCCATACTTCTGGATCGATCGTGCCATATGATTGTAAGTGTTCTTGCGGCAGTGAAATCAGGAGGATGTTATGTACCAATAGATCCAGAATATCCGATAGAGAGGATAAAATATATCATCTCCGACAGCAGTGCCCTTATGTTAATCACAGAACCTCATCTGGCGGAAAAAATAAATCCGTCAATTCCTGTGCTTTATGCAGCAGACTCTGATGACCTGACCTCCCGTCACGCGTCACCCGTTACGCGTCACGATTCCCACAAAAATCCTGATATAATAAATACTCCGAAGGATCTTGCCTATATTATCTATACGTCAGGTTCTACGGGTCAGCCTAAAGGTGTGATGATAGAACACCGTTCTCTTGTAAATATGTGTTTCTGGTATAAACATACCCGTCAGTTAAGCGAGAAAGACAGTATGACAAAATATGCGTCTTTCGGGTTTGATGCATCCGTATGGGAAATATTCCCCTGTCTCATATCAGGTGCCACACTGCATATAATAGGTGAAGATATAAGGCTTTCTCCGTCAGAGTTAAACACCTATTATGAAGAGAACAATATAACCGTAAGTTTTCTCCCCACCCAGTTTACGGAACAGTTTATAGAAATGTTTGAAAATAAAAGCCTGAGATGGCTTGACACGGGCGGAGACAAACTGCGTTCCTTTAAGAAGAAGAATTATGCCGTTGTGAATAATTACGGCCCTACCGAATATACGGTATGTACGACGAGTTTTGTAATAGATAAATATTATGAAAATATCCCCATAGGAAAACCTGTGTATAATACTACGGTTTATATTCTGGATAAACATAACAGGATGACTCCTCTCTGTGTGCCCGGAGAACTGTGTATATCGGGCCCGGGTATGGCAAGGGGCTATCTGAACAGACCTGAGCTTACGGAAGAGAAATTTGTAGACAACCCGATTGAGCCGGGACAGAGGATGTATCGAACGGGAGACCTTGCCCGGTGGCTTCCTGACGGGAATATTGAATTCCTGGGAAGAATCGACGCTCAGGTAAAGATAAGGGGGTTCCGCATTGAACTCGGTGAAATAGAAGAAGCTCTTAAAAAGGTAGACCCCGTAAGAGATGCAGTAGTAATAGACAGGAGTGATAAACAGGGAAATAAATATCTCTGTAGTTATTACATAAGTGACATAGAATTTAAATCCTCTGAATTACAGAAAGAACTTTCACACTTCCTGCCCGATTACATGATTCCGTCGTGTTTCTTAAAAATCGATAAAATTCCCGTAACAGCTCATGGAAAGGTAGACAGAAAATCTCTTCCCGAACCTCAGGAGAGTGATCTTGCTTCTCATGAGACCTATGTGGCTCCGAGGAATGACAGGGAAGAAATCCTTGCGAGAATATGGAAAAAGGTTCTTAAATGTGACCGTGTAGGTATTTACGATAATTTCTTCAGCCTCGGCGGCGATTCTATTATGAGTATTCAGGTAGTGACAGGAGCAAATAATGAGGGAATTCCTCTTACAGCATCACAGCTTCTCCGTCATCCCACCATTGCTAAAATATCGGAGGAGATTGAAAAGAAATTATCTCTTCATCCTCATACAGAAAAGGCTATACTGAAAGGGGAAGTGCCGCTATTACCGGTACAGGAATGGTTCTTTGAACAGGAATTTGAAGATGTCAATCACTTCAATCAGTCTCTTCTCCTGACACTGAAACAGCCCGGTACCGGGGAAATTATAGAAAAATCTCTGAATGTGTTAGTAAATCATCATGACGGATTGAGGCTGAGATTCAGACACATAAACGGCGACGGAGGAGAGAGTGAATATATGGTTCGCCACAGCACGGGAACAGACGGGAAATGGATTCAATGGTATGAAAGTCCTGAGAAAACTGCTGTTTCTGTCGAAACAATAAATCTTTCTTCTCTTTCGGAAGATTCTTCCTCTCTATTCATCACAGAAACATGCAATTCCATACGGAATTCTCTCAATATTACGGAAGGGCCTGTCATAAAAGGTGCACTCTTTAAAAACCATAAAGATGGTAAAGACAGGTTCTTTATTGTAATACATCGCCTCTGTACAGATGTGGTTTCGTGGGG
>JBEHWO010000316.1:0-8078 GCA_040217695.1 Vulcanimicrobiota bacterium
AAAACATGGCAGATAGGAGCTATAAGAAGTGAGTTACAGCAGAGCGCTGAAGTTGCGATGAAAAGGATTATGAGAGATCTTACCTTTACTACCATTACTTCTTTAAAAATAGACAGCGGCGGGAAAGTAATAATTTTTGAAACATCCCTGGATCCTGTATCAGGAGAATTCAAATATGATGATAACAACGGAGCACCTGTCTGGCAGGGTTATGTCCTTTATTACACAACAGGTTCTTCGAATAATCAGGTACTGTTCAGAAAATATATTTCCCGTACCGATATAAGCAAAACGGCGTCTTCTTTCCCCATGACCTTTCCTTTTTCCACTGGCGCCTATTGCACCAAAGGTTCTACTCTGGCCCGCAATCTGAATGGTATAAACTTTCAGAAATCAGGGCCTATTATTACCGTCAGAATAACATATGAAAAAAATATTAACGCCAGTGCCAGAGTGTCTATAATGGAAGGGAGATCATCCAAAACAGGCACAGAAAGATTTGAAATAACATCATCTGTAGAAACAAAAAATTAGGGGTGGGATATTATGAATAAAAAAATAAAACAGGAAACAGCCATAGTAATGATTTCAATTCTTCTTCTGCTTACAGTATTTATAGTTCTTACCACATCAATGTTATATATAAGCACCTATCATTTACAGTTAATAGGAAATATAGAAACTCAGGAAAATGCAAGGAATGCTGCCAGAGCAGGTGTGGAATACGTAGTCAGTAAACTGACGAACAATGCCGCATGGGGACTTTATGATCCGAATACAGGATGGGTTGATGCCGGAGGTCCCCCCAGTGTTACAGTAAAATTTCCCGAAACAAAAAGCGAATTTTTTATTACCTTTAATCCCGATCAAAAAACCTTTAAATATTCCTGTAACAATCTTTTTTTCTCGACAACAAAAACAAGAAAAAATCCTGACAGCAAAGTTCCTCCCTATAATTTCGATCTCGTTGTTTACGGGAAATGCGGTGATATAACAAAGATATTACGGGTTTTTCTTGTGAGAGACGATGTATTTCCGTATAATTTAAATACTGCAGGCCGTATCAGTTTTATGGATGCGAAAACCATAACCTTCAGCGGTGAGAACAACGGTGGTACCTGTGCTCCGGGAACAGTCTATTCTACGTGGAACAATAAAGGCCTGCCAAGTTTTCATCCCGACTATTACAGTATACAGAAAGGCAATATCCTTACACAGTTAATCACCCGTAATGGTATGTTTTACGTAGGTACCAACGGCAAGGTTGATCTGGGAGGCAATTACGATTGTACAGTAAGCACGAAAGACGTGGAAATACCTCTCGGGAAAATAGATATAGAGAACGATATAATGAAAGGCATAAAAAGCAGAGCAGACGGAGGAGATAAATCCATAGCTAAAATATCAGGGCCTGCCGAGATTATAGTTACAGAAGATCCCTATACAAAACAGCTTTCATTGAAAAACAAATCAGGAGGGCCTTCGGCACTTCCTTCCGATGCTTATAAAATAGAGGGAGATACTATAAAATTAAAAAAAGATATTTATGTAGAAGAAGGAAGCGTAAAGGCTTCAGGTCAGAAAAATCTATGGATAGGCGATGCACAGGTTCTGAGCAATTCACTGGTCTTTAAAAAAGGTAATGACGTATTATTTAAAACAGATGATGAAGGTAACAACAAACCCAGGTATATAAAGATTGATCTCAACAATCACTCTATTTACAGTAAAACCCATATGCATCTCGGAATTGAAGTAAGCGGCCAGGGAGGCCTTGTGTCTTCAGGGAAACTGACATATTTACAGGGCTTTAACACTCAAAATGTCGTATCAGTAAGTGATGATGATCTGGATATAGAATTGAGTAAGAACAGTGCCGTTAATATGGCGAAAGGATTATTTTACAGCAATGATGATTTCAGGGTTAAACCTATAGCAAATGGCAATCCCATATACGGAGATGACGAAGAACCATCCATAAGAAACAAACTGACTCTTCCTGAAGGGACATCTATGGGAGATAAGACTGACGCGACAAAGGCACCTGTTATTATAGGAGATGCATCTCTTACGGAAAACTATGCCTGGGTATACAGATATTCAAAATACGGTTATTACTACTGGAGTTATGAGCAATGCTGGATACCTCAGGTCACAGGAGATTATAATGTAAAAATCTCCAGAATAGAAAATAAAAACAGCAGTACATACCTTCAGGTAGGATCTTTACCTGATGAAGACGGGACAGAACAAAACCTTAAAATTTACGAAGGTTTTCTTTCTCCCTATCCTAAGAGCGATTATCCGAACAAACCCGATTTATCTGGTAAAAATATTGATTTCGGAGAATATGAACTCGCTATATTCAGAAAAGGCAAGAAAGGAGAATATAATATCGGAGCATTGAAAAACGGCAAGCTTTTATGTCATGCCCTTCCTGCCCTTCCTGCCCCTCCTGCCACACCGACGCCGGATCCGGAAGCGACACCGGACCCTGATGCCACGCCTGAACCTGAGCCGGAAGAACCGGAACCGGAACCGATCCTGAACGGAGATCTTTTGAAATTGAAAGGTTTTCCTGATATAACAGAGGAACAGTTAATGCAAATAGGAACCCGTGTGGGAGACAGATTTTATAGCAGGCTCATAGAGAAAGCTTCAATAGAAGGTGCCATAGTATCACATAATAATAATTCCTGTGATTACGAAGGGGGAACTAAAAGCATAGAATTAGACATAAGTAACCCCGACGGGAAGATAGAGATCAGTTACAACAAAGAATACATGGCCGTACTTAACAGGATAAGAGGTTATAATCTCGGTACTGTAAGGATAAACTGCTGGCAGGAACTTAAATAAGGGACTGTAAGAAAATAACCCTGGCAAATTGTTAGAACGGTTATCATCCTCGCGTAACGCGTCACGCGTAACGCGTCACGATATACCGGCAGGAACTTAAACAAGGGTGCCGTTCACTATAAATGTTTAACTATGATATTAACAAAATGGAACTTTATAAGATTAATCTTTATGAACCTCTCGCCATAGTTCCATCTGACGGAGCCATAGGATTTAATAATTTAGATACCCACATGGTAACACTCCTGTCAGGGATCTGGCATGTAAAGGGAGGCCCCTACGGAGCATCACACAATGAATATCTCGCATACCTTATAGGTAAATCAATGAATCTTCCTGTGCCTGAAACATGTATATATATGATACCGGAGGACTGTAAATATCATTCCAGCACCAGAATGATGAGGGGCAAAACATTCCATTCAGCCCAGAGATATATTGACTGTGAACTGGGAAAATATTTTGATTATTCATCTCTTTCATCTGAAAATCTGGAAAAACTCATAAGACAGATCGCTCTTATGGATGTATTCGACTATCTTATAGGGAATGATGACAGACACAATAAAAATTTCATGATTGACGGAGAAGGCAATCTCTATTTTATTGATAACGGCTACGGAGGCATAGGAAATGAAGGAATAAAATTATGCTGTAACCGCTGTATTCCTTCCTGGATATTTGACCACCGCTCCTATATTGAAGAGAGTTTAACATTTCAGAAAAATCTGCCTCATATATTACTCGAAAAAAACATAGAGGAAATTTCCCTTGCCATGAAAGAATTCGACTGGAAAACATGGAACTGTGTTTATAAAGGGCCCTATGCAATATGCCAGGCTCCTGACGAACAGAAAATAAACGATTTTTTTGCAATCTTACGAAAAAGAATGGAAAGTCTGGCAGATAAACCTGTTATACCTTTTCCTCTTTTACCCTGAGTGACAGAGGTTTCTCCAGATCATTTTCCTCAAGCAGCTTTTCATCGGAAAGTATTTCTGCTGTCTTACCTGAGGCAACTACCTGCCCCTTTCCCATAAGTATTACTTTATTACATATTTCCATTACGAGTTCCAGGTCATGAGTGGCTATTATTCTGGTTCCTTCTATAGTTTTCAGGAGTTTTATAAGTTCTCTTCTTCCTTTAGGATCAAGGTTGCTGGAAGGTTCATCCAGAATTATTATAGATGGCCTCATGGCAAGAACTGTTGCTATAGATACCCTTTTTTTCTCACCTGTACTCAGATGATGGGGCATTCTGTCATCAAAACCTTCCAGCTTCATGGCTTTTATTACTTCAGCCACTCTGTTTTTAACATCTTCTGAGGAAAGTCCGAAATTGAGAGGACCAAAGGCAATATCATCGAATACCGTAGGCATAAAAAGCTGGTCATCAGGGTTTTGAAATACTACTCCTACCGATTTTCTTATTTCTTTCAAATTTTTCTTTTCAAGAGTCAAACCTGCAATTTTTATCGTTCCCTTCCCCGTGAAAACACCGTTCAGAAGCATTATAAGAGTGGATTTTCCTGCTCCGTTAGGACCTATAAGCCCTGCAGTATCTCCTTTATCTACAGTCAGATTTACCCCGTGAAGGGCTTTCCTGCCGTCAGGATAGGTATAGGTTAAATCTACAATTTCTACTGCATAATCTTCCATTGATTATTCGCTACCTTTACTGTTAATATTAAAATCACCGACAGTACAGCAAAAACTATATCGTACCATGTGAAAACATCTCTGTTGATTGTTCTTATTTCTCCGTCATAACCTCTTGAAAGCATACTGCTGTATATTTTTTCACTTCTCTCAAGGGTTCTTATGAAAAGTATTGCCACCATATTACCTGTAATTTTTATCTGTCTCAGACTGAAACCTCCGAAATATCTGCAATCTCTTGCACGAAGCATAATAAGAGCTTCTTCCGCAATGACTGTAATATAGCGGTACATAAAACCTATAATAACAATTAATGTTTTAGGTATGTACAAAATTCTAAAACCTCTCATCAATGCCGGGAAAGATGTTGTTGATGTAAGAACTATCATGGAAAGAACGGAAAAGTAAGATTTTAATAATACACCTGCAAGTTCTCTCATACCTTCTTCAGTTATTCTAACATCAAAGTGAACTATATTAAACTGCATCAATACATGATATCCGTCCATATAATGAAAAGGCATAGATATGGATAGAAACAGGGTAAAGGGAATTATGACAAGAGAGCGGGAAAAAATATAAAGTAAAGGAACTTTCGATAAAAGGATAAATATAAGAACAGGTATTGCGCAGAAGAGAATATCAACAATTTTCTCTGACGGCGTAATAACTACTAAGAGAATATATAAAATTACAATCGTTATCTTTACTGCCGGATTGATTCTATGAATTACCGAATTAATATTTAAATATTTCTCGAAATAATGAAGACAGCTCATAAATTTTTCCTATGATAACAGGCATGGTGACGCGTAACGGGAAGCTTATATATCCGGCATATAAGAAAATTTATTGACCGGACTGTTTACAAAAGAGATTTCCCGGTAGAACCAAGGGTTACTCTGGCATGTTTGACTCCTCTTACAGTATTCAGTTTTGCTCCAATCTCCCTTATTTTATCTCCCTTCCCTTTTACAGCGAGTACCTCCAGACAGTTGTGTTTATCCAGATGTATATGAAGGGCAGAAAGTATATTTTCATGATAATTATGCTGCAAATCTGTAAGGACTTCATTTATCTGCCTTACTTCATGGTCATAAATAAGGGTAATAGTCCCGACTGTTTCCTTATCTCCTTCTTCCCATTCGCTTTCTGAAATAAATTTCCTTATAAGATCTCTTATTGCATCGGAACGATTTCCATAGCCTTTTTTTTCTATCAGCTCATCGAAATTTTCCAGCAATTTTTCTTTAATGGATATACTGAATCTTATAGTGTCACTCATATTTAACATCCTTCTCAATAACAGTCATCACGCGTGACGCATGACGCGAAAAATAATATCTACCGGGGTGAGCATAAATACTGAGGTAAGCATAAATAATAAATATATGCTCTCGTGACGCGTAACACGTGACGGGAGGAACACTTTTATTACATGCTTATGCCCGGGTCAGTAATATACACAGTATAATATTAACCACTGTCATCACTGACAGTATCTGCATGTTCTTCTTTTTTTTGTAATTTCCCCTTTTTCTTCAACAAAAACGCTATGATTATGGCAATAAAAAAGGTTATTAACGTACCTATGACACCTGCGACCGATGTGGATAATCCTTCATGTTTAACGCCTGGCACGGTATAATCAGGCAGAGGAGCTTTCCATGTCTCCTGTCCTTCGGAGAGAAATTTCTTATCTTCAGCCACTTTTTCCAGTCCGTCAGGGTATTTTGAAGCAAAAGGCGAAAGAAAAAGAGCAAGTATTACAGAAACTATTAAAGCTCCGATAACAAAATTTCTCATCTTATTCCACCTCCGGTTCCAGAAGATCTGCCCTGATTTTCAACAAAAAGCTGAGAGCGCTTACCGTTATAATAGCCTCCCCTGTGCCTATAAATGCATGAACCAGCAGCATGGCAGGTAATACGACTGACAGGGAAACCTTTCCTGACATGGCAAGTTCCACGGCACAGGCACCTGAGGCCACCATAATAGAACACCAGCTTGCCACAAAAGCACCTGTCAAAATACCTTTTCTGCCTTTAATGATT
Organism: Vulcanimicrobiota bacterium; assembly: GCA_040217695.1. GTDB lineage: Bacteria > Vulcanimicrobiota > SpSt-956 > SpSt-956 > JAKJGF01 > CALARM01. Next base: position 6,573 of record JBEHWO010000316.1, read on the forward strand.
TTAGATAAAGCCAGATAAATATAATATCCGCCGATAGAACCGAGAACGCCCATATTAAATATATTGGCTCCCAGTACCGTCAACCCTCCGTCCTGAAAGAGGAAACACTGAACTATAAGGACTGAAGACATAACCAGACATCCTCCCCAGGGACCGAGTAATATGGAAGCTATAACACCGCCCATAAAATGGCCTGATGTACCTCCCCCTACGGGAAAATTAAGCATCTGAGCGGCAAATATAAAAGCTGCCATAACACCCATAAGAGGCACTTTTCTTTCGTCAAGATAATTTTTAACCTTTACTATTGAACCTCCAAGAAAACCAGCAGAAATAATATCAAGTGCCACCCAGGTTTTTGTATCCAGAAAACCATCGGGAATATGCATAATACCACAACCTTTTTTCGCAACCCGTGATAGGGAACACGAAATTTAGTAAATATAATTGTCCTGATAGAATAGTACTTTTTTATAAAATTATAATACTATGTTGGAAAAGAGTCAAATTATTTTATCAGGACTTATACCATTTGGCTATCAATTTTAGTATTATAAATCTCCTGGTTTTACCTGCCTGGCGCTCCTCCGAAAAAAATCAATAAGTCAAAAAAGAATATAACATCCATCCACACGATTAATTGACTAAATATTGAGAACTTAAAAATAAATATAAAATATCAATACCTTACATCGTAACAGAATGGGATACCATAAAAGTCAAAAAAAACTTTTACTGACCTGAGTATAAGCATGTAATAAAAGGTTTCCTCCCGTCACGCGTTACGCTTCACGCGAGCATATATGTATTATTTATGATTACCTCAGTAGGGGAAAAGTAGGATTATGTAATTGACTTTTAGGTCTAAAGCTTCGAGCGCAATGACAGGATTCCAATAGCCTATATCATAATATTTTTTTACAATGCAACTTTTTACTAATTCTCAGGATTTTATTATACGGGAGGTGAGTTGATTTTTTTACAATAAATTATATTCGTGACCTGTTGTATAGATACATAGAGAATCATATGGATCTAACAATTATTTAACAAAATGTTAACATTTTAGTATTGAACCGCAATTAAAATTAGTTTACACTTATAGAAATCTAAATAAATCCATAGAGGGGGAGAAAATAATGCATGTAGGAGATAAATATCAAACAAATCAAATTTTAGGCGCAACCACTATTAACGGTAAACAGGCAATCACAGTCGATACAAGAACACAGGATGACATGATACTTGTAAAACATGACGAACCTTCCGACAAATGGGAACCTGTAGGAAAACTCGAGGGAGATCTCAATAAGGATCAACTGACAAACGGATATGGCCTCTGGAAGGATAAAGAAGTAACAAAGGGCCATCTCTGGTGGAAGAAAACTATAAGAGAGAAAAACAATCAGGTTGAATCTGATGAAGTGAGAACCTTTAAAGATATAGCAAATGATACGTATCTTTCTTCAGGCGGACGTTTTGATCCTGATCATGTACTTAAATACA
>JBEHWO010000317.1:0-7999 GCA_040217695.1 Vulcanimicrobiota bacterium
CCCGTTCAAATATCCCATCTGAGAGTACCGGGAAAACCTTACTGGGTTACAAATGAAGCTGTAATCAGTGTAGTATCGGGAGCTGTCGGAAAAAAATTGCCTCTCAGATGTGATTTTTATCCCTATGATTCTGCACAGGGAACACTGGAATATATATTTCCGTCTTTTGCCAAAAAAGGAGGAAACTTAAAAGAAAACCTGACAAAAGATTCTACATTGAAAGCAAGAGTCAGAATGCATCTTCCCGGGCAATTCTCTTTAATTGCACCTGAAAATATTATAATATTTTCAAAATCCTTTCCAGACATATTCGGTAAAAGTCTGGAAGAAGCGGCGAAAATACTGGGGAAAACCCCTGCGGAAACAGCAATAGAAATCTTGTTGAAAGATGAAAAAGGAAACGGAGGCCCTGTAATTTATCGCTACGCCATGTCACAGGGTAATTATGAAAGACTCTTAAAATGTAATTTCGCCGTTATCTCTTCTGACGGAGGAATTGATTATGACGAACCGGAAATGACCCATTTAGATCCAAGAATATACGGAACTTTCCCCAGACTATTCGGCACCTATGTAAGGGATAAAAAATTTATCTCCATGGAAGAAGCAGTTAAAAGAGTAACAGGACTGCCGGCAGAACAGCTCGGCCTGAAAGACAGGGGATTACTGAGAGAAAAAATGGCAGCAGATATAACAATATTTAACCCTGAAACAATAGCGGATATGTCAAATTACAATGCCCCTCCTCAGTACGGAACAGGCATAGAATATGTAATAATAGAAGGTAAGATGGTAGTCGAAAAAGGAATATTTAACGGAATAAAAGCAGGGAAAATTTTAAAAAGATAGGGTTATTAAAAATCTCTTCACAGATCATCCTTCATAGGGTATAATACGTTACCGGGGTGAGTATAAATAATACATAGATGCTCTCGTGACGTGTAACATGTGACGGGAGGAAAACTTTTATTACATGTGTACGCTCAAGCTCAGTAAATAAAAAACTGAAGGGCAGAAAAGAATGAGAAAAAACTTTGTAAAAACAATTAATTTTAAAATATATTTACTTTTATTTATTTTATTTATAACATGTGCCTGTGTCATATATGGTTTAATTAAATATACATTCAATTACGGTACATCCGAATTAGTTCATACAATATTTTTACTTTCCAGTATTTCTTACTTATTTATTGCACTTTCATTGTTTTTTGAAATACTGGAATATGAAATAATATCATATAAAATTACAGAAGACAGGATTTCCGTATATAAAATGTGGCTCATGGGAGGACATTATTTAAACTGGAACAGTATAAGACATTTTTATATCTGTAAAATAAAAAAAGGAACTGTTTATAAAAAACTCTATCTTCTTCAGGATGAAAACGGCCACGAGATGGCTTTCGGTGAAGAGATAAAAAACCTGGAAGAACTGCTGGAACTCATACCACAGAAAGGTGCTGTTGAACCGGAAGAAGTGTCAGAAGAAAAACCTGTAGAATCTTTTTACTATTTTTCTTATAAAACAAAAGATATCACCCCCTGTCCTCACGGGGTGATATATCATAATATAACCAATATATTAATTTTTCTGTTTTTAATAGGAATGACCGCATTGATAGAGTATAAATGGAATTCATTAACCGAAGAAATAAAAAGAATACTTTTTTTCTTTCAGATAATAAACGGGTGCCTCATAATTCCCTGTCTGATTAATCTTGCATTCTACAAAATTCGTAAAACCGTTACAAAAATATCTGAAGTACTCTTAATACTTATCAACGTAGTGGTAATAATTTTCTTCTTTTTAACAGGTACCTTTATTATTTCCATTCATCCCGGGATGACCTATTTTACCGATAATTTCTATATAATCATAATAATATGTCTATTCATATTATTATTCCTGGCATCGGCAAATATCCGCACAATTCTATGGGTTATAAAAAATATTCAAAATAAAGAAATCAACGAAAAAATTGAAAACCATGAAACTGTAAATTATTAAAAAACTGATATCCGACATCTGTGAAAAATTGACTTATAAGAAGGTAAATAGTATAATTTCCTTTATGACAATAAATAAAGATTCTCATAACCTTATATTAAGTAATTTAATAGACGGAATAGTTATTACAGATAATAATAAAAGAATTATTTCCTGTAATAATTCTTATCTGAAAATGATCGGCTATAATCTGGAAGAAATAAAAGGAACATCTTACCTGGATCTGGTAGATAGTCCTTTTAAAAACTCTGAAGCTCTTTCTCTCGAAGCCCCTGTGATAAAAAGCTACGAATCAAAGCATATTAAAAAGAACGGAGAAAAAATTCATTTTCATGTGAGATGTATGGCAATCAATGAAGTCACAGAAGGGCAGAACGGTTATGTATATAACCTTCAGGATATAACAGCATATAAAGACAGAGAAAAAGAAGCACAGGAATATGCTGAAAAAATAAAACAATTTACAAAACATCTTACTCAGGCTCACGATCAGCTTCTGGAAGCGAAAATAGCAGCAGAAGTTGCAAACAAGGCCAAATCTATGTTTCTGGCAAGTATGTCCCATGAGATAAGATCACCCCTCAGTTCTATTATTGGTTTTTCTGAAATAATGTACGAAGATGATACACTGCCAAAAGAAGAAATCAAGGACATGAGTAATGTCATACTGAAAAGCGGCAGGAACCTTCTGGAACTGCTGAATGAAATTCTGGATCTGAGCAAAATAGAAGCAGGAAAAATTGTTATTGAAAGAAGAGAATTTGACCTGGAAGATGTTATTTTACACATAATTAATTTACTTCAGATTAAAGCAAATGAAAAACATATTTCTCTGGAACTGGAATATGATCCCAAATTGCCGGAGTCTATAGTAACAGATGAAACGAGATTGAGGCAAATATTTATGAATCTTATGAGTAATGCCATAAAATTCACATCTCAGGGGTATGTAAAGTTACGCTGTAAACTTTCAGAGGATGCAAATTTTGCCGAATTTTCCGTTATAGACACAGGCATAGGTATATCAGCTGATAAAATAAAAACTATCTTCGAACCATTCTCCCAGGCAGAAGCATCCACTACAAGAAAATACGGAGGGACAGGTCTTGGACTGACAATAACGGAAAAACTTGTAACCTTGCTGGGAGGGAAAATCTGGGTTGAAAGTGAAGTGGGAAAAGGAACTGTTTTTAACTTTACCCTGCCCCTTACATCTCTCCCTGTCGAAGAAACTCAGGAAAAAGAAGATTCTATAGATAGTCTCATAAAGTCTGCCCCTGTAAAAACTGTAAAACTCAGAAAAGACAGAAAAATTCTTATAGCAGATGATGATTCGGAATTCAGATTGATTCTGAGTAAACCGCTTACAGATGCAGGATATACTGTCATGAGTGCTTCTAACGGGAAGGAAGCGCTCAATCTCTTCAAACAGGAAGAACTGGATTTTATTCTTATGGATATAAATATGCCGGAAATGGATGGTATAGAAGTTACAAAAGAAATTCGCCTTCAATCCGGTGGATCAAGTATACCGATCATAGCCTGTACCGGCTCTGCCATGGGAGAAGAACTGGAGAAATTCGTAGAAGCAGGTTTTGACGATTACATAATAAAACCTGTTGATAGAAACGAATTACTTGATATAATTGCAAAATTTATAGGATAAACTTAGCAGTGAACAGTTATCAGTGAACAGTGAAAAAAGTGAGCGGTGAGCCGTGAGTTGTGAGTAATGAAAAGTGAGCAGGCTTACCCTGCGCGTCACGCGTCACGCGTTACGATTATAGCATCACGCATCACGCATCACGCATTGGATCATTCATTGTTCTTAAATACAAGTGTAAAGGTAGCGCCACGTCCCTCCTGGCTTTTCACTTTTAAATCTATTTTATTAATCTCTGCAAGAGATTTTACTATAGCCAGCCCTATACCAAGCCCCTGCTGTTCGAATTTATCTCTGTTAGCCTGATAAAATCTATCGAATATTTTACCCATTTCCATGTCAGGTATTCCTGTGCCGTTGTCTTCTATGTCAATTATTGCCATATTTCCATCTTTATAGAGCTTTACAACAACCTTCCCTGTTCTGTGAGGCGCAAATTTAATACCGTTATCTATAATATTTTCAATAATACACTTTATATGTTCCCCAAGACCTTTTACCTGAACAGGTTCATCCGGCAAATCTAATATTACTTCTACGTTTTTCTCTTCTGCAGTACTTTTAATACCGGATAACACAACTCTGATAAGACTGACCAGATCGACTATCATATGATGTTGTGACAGAGAACTATAACGTTCCAGTTCATAACCTCCGTCAATACTGTTCAGTATCAATACTGACTCGGCAAGTTTTCTCAATCTGTCGTTTCCGCTTTTTATACCGTCAAGAAAACTCTTTAAATCTTCAATCCTTGGTTTGCCGGCGGAAAGAAGCATTTCTGTCAAATCGGTAAAACCCTGAATAATAGATATGGGAGTATTAATTTCATGGGATAACATACGATACATATCATTGACCTTTTTTTCCAGATTCTTTTTATTTGCTTCCATTAATTCTTTAAACCGGGAAATCTTTGCATCAACCGATATGAGCAGCAAATCCTTGTCTACCGGTTTTGTCAGATAATCATCTACTCCCATCTTTTTTGCCAGTATAATATCTTCCCTGTCTGACTTGGAAGTAAGAAAAAGAAAAGGAATAAGTTTATATTCTTTTTTGGAAGAAACCTCTCTATATAATTCATAACCGTTCATTTCAGGCATGGATACATCGGAAATAATCAAATCCGGTGTACCGGTCTTGAGAAGTTCAATGGCATTTTTACCGTTCTCGGCTGTCTGAACAGTATAACCTGCTTTATTCAGGTGATATTTAATTATTCTTCTCACTCCGTCATCATCGTCTACAGCAAGAATTTTACCTTTTACTTCTATAGTTTCCATAATATACAGTCCAGCCCCCTTCTTAATCTTATGTTCAGTATAATTTATCGCAACAATTATTTAAATAGTTCCAAAGGAGAGTTTAATTCTGTAAAAAGAACTATTTTTTTATTGGACATGGTTATTTTATTACGGTATAATATTAAAGTTTATTTCATAACAGACCAGAGGGCTATGATAAAATGTCTGAAAAATTTTATTTCATAAAAAAAAATTTTCCACATATATTGTTATTTTCTTCTTTTATACTGGAATTATTAAATATACCCTATCTGAATAAGTCATCACTGATGATATTACATATCATTTCATCCCTGTCTTTTTCCGTCTCTCTCTATATACTATCAGACAATAAAATAAAAGGCATTATATGGAGTGTCTCTTCTCTGATTATCTGTTCATATGTTAATATTTTAGGGATCATAATAACAGGTATACTGTTTATCCTGTTTAAAACTATCAGTACAGACATATCCAGAAAAGAAATTTTATATGCACTTTTATTATTTACAGCACTTGTAGTCATATTCTTCTACGATATAATATTTCTCGGTAAAACATTGAAATGTACAAATACCATTCCCCATGCTCTATCTACGGGTGTCTACGGGCAGGAGAATAATTACATTTCATCTATCCCTGTAATAGACACTTCCTCTGCAGTAGAAGATGAAACAGAAGTAGAGTATAAAAAAAAGAATTACCGCAAAGGTAATATGCCTCTCTGGAATCCTTATCAGGCAGGAGGATATCCTTTTTTGGCATCCATGAGAAGCTCTATGTTCAATCCTTTTGAACTTATAAATTATATCCTTCCTTCAAAATATTCGTGGGATATTTACCTGTTATTCAGACTATTTTTTTCAGGATTATTTATGTATCTTTATATGAGAGAAGTAAAATATTCTTTCCCTGCATCACTTACATCCGCCATAGCCTATATGTTCAGCGCCCCCGTAATAATATATATTAACGATATCCAGTTAAATCCTTCCATGTTATTCCCTGTGCTTTTTTTTATAACGGAAAAACTGTATCAAAACCGGAGTAAAAAGAATGTTATAGCTACATCCGCAGTCATAGCACTGTTAATATTTTCAGGATTTCCCGAACATGTTACCATGATTTCCATAATAGGAGTTGGATATTTTCTGTTCAGAAGTGCAACGGGAAAAGAAAAAATTCTTAAATCATTCGGAAATATATCACTGGCATTTACTCTGGGGATCTTGACAGGACTTATAGTTATAATACCACTCATAGAGTTTCTGTTTTTCAACGGATGGACCAATCATGCCACTGACACAGGATTGAAATCAGTAAATCTCACAAAAATATTATATATATTTATACCTTATTTTAAACAGACCTTTTATCAGTATTATATCGGTATAATTCCATTTCTTCTTATTTTCCTGGCTTTTACCGGAAAGAAAGATAATAAAATTATATATTACTTCGGCACAGTACTCTTTCTATTAACAGGAAAAATATTTGGACTTCCCGTGATCAATATGATTGGTTATATTCCTGTACTGAATCTCATCGATTTTCCTTATAATACGGGACAAATACTGGCTTTTATTACATCGATTCTTGCAGGTACAGGTATAGAACAGATATACTCCGGTAAAATAAAACCTTTTTTTATTTATCTAACTATTTTAATATGTATAACCCTCATATCTTTACCATATATTATCTATCCGTCTGACATATTTAACAACCTGGTATATCGTCATATATCTATAAAACTTCTCCTGCTCTTTTCGGCTCTTTTGTTATATATATGTTTCAAAAATAACCATAAAAAAACAGCTATCATATTTTCAGTTATACTTTCCATTGAAATGTTCAGCTTTATACCCAGAGAAAGGTTAAAAAGACTGGAGTCCTTTCCGGAAGTACCATATATACAATTTCTGAAAAAAGAACAATTAATGAATAACAGCAGAGGCAGAGTCTACGGTATAGGTGGCACACTCTACCCGAATATAGCCACTGTTTATGAAATAGACGATCTGGGTTTTTATCTGCCCGTATTTACAGATAATTTTACAAAATTTTTCAATAAACTTGTAAACCCGGAATATTTTACCGATCATTTTTTCCCTGCCCTGAGGCAGAATATAGATTTTAAAAATGAAATGCTGAATATGTTAAATCTTGAATATCTGCTTTTGCCGGCAGAGCTTTATATTGATGACAGTAATTGGAAACAGATATATTCAGGTGAAATCAATATTTACAGAAACATCAGAGCTCTTCCGAGAGTTTTTATAGTACACAGAGCCGTATTTTTCAAATCAGATCAGGAGACACTGGATTTTTTAAAAGAAAACCGGGGAAATCTGAATAAAATCTGTGTCATATACGATGAAGAAATACCGGGGAAAACTGATTTACCTCCTGATGATTCGGAAGCACGGATAATTCAATATGATACCGATGAAGTAATTATAAATGCTTCTATGAAGAAAGCGGGTTTTCTGATTTTTAATGATATATATTATCCCGGGTGGAAGGTCTTCGTCAATAATAGAGAAGAAAAAATATACAGAACAAATTTCCTATTTCGAAGCGTATTCTTAAAAGAAGGCGACCATACAGTCAGATTTGTCTTTTTTCCTTATTCATATTATACGGGAAAAATTATTTCTCTTGCTGTAATTTATATATTCTTTATAATGATCGGAAAAAGAGTATCCCCAAAAATATAAGTAGTGAATAGTGAGTAATGAATAGTAAGTTAATACAACCTGTTCACCACTCACTAACAGCCATGGCCACCCCCAGCGAAGAATGAAATTTTGTTACTCCCGTCACGCGTTACGCGTTACGCGTAACGATTCTCATATAAATAATTCATAAATGGTCACAAAATTTATATGACCGTGTCAAAAATTTTTCTACCGTGAAGGAAACTTGAAAAAGTTATAGAATTTCTGCAGCTTAAATAAATTAAATAAAATTAAAAAAATTTTAAAAATGGAGAGAATGCATAATGGCTGAACATGAAACAAAATCACAGGAAGAATG
>JBEHWO010000318.1:0-7954 GCA_040217695.1 Vulcanimicrobiota bacterium
TGCCACACAGAAAGATGTTTCTATGGAACCATTTATGATAAAATGGCTTGACGAGGTGAAAAAATCACTGGGGTTTTTCAATAAACAGTTCCGCAGCCAGTCTGTTTCTATAGAGAAAATTTTTCTTTCAGGAGGTACTGCTCTTATGAAAGGACTGGACAGGAGACTTTCCGAACATATAAATATTCCTGTTGAAGCCGATACATGGGATAAAATTAAAGTAGATAGCAAATTTACTCAAACCGTAGAACCTGTAAAATTTAAACTTGCAGCGGGCCTGGTAATAAAATCGTGACGCGTGACGCGTAACGCGTGACGCGAGGTCAGGGTTTGTACTATCATATTTATAATCGTGACGCGTGACGCGTGACGCGTGACGCGAGGACAATAACCATAATTTACAAGAGTTATTTTCTTACAGTTTCTTAATATAAATCTTTTGTAAAAATCAGAAAAGAGATGATTTTTCATGGATAGCTGGTTAGATTTTATAAAGAATAAGATAGACCCGGATATAATGGAAAAAGCTTTTAAGGAAGAAGATGAAGGCAGAGATGTAGCTACATTTTTACTGGATAATAAATCTGCTTCCAAAAAAGATTTACTTTCTGCTATGTCTCATTATTATAAACTGCCTTCTGTAGATCTGGAATATTATTATCCTGATAGAGATTCTACAGGTAAGATTACAGAGGAAATAGCCAGAAGGTTTCTCATAGTACCTCTCTTTCAATTAGATGATAAATTATATGTAGCCCTTAAAGATCCTGATAATCTTACAGTTCAAAATTATATTCGCCAGCTTACAGGACTCGAAGTAGAACCGGTTCTCTCCCTTGAGCCGGATTTGAATTCTTCCATTAACAGAGTCTATCTTACAAAAGAAGAAACTGCAAAAAAAATGACAGGTTATAAACCGGAGAAAGTGGAAAAAAAACCTGTTGAAATGCAGATTCGTATAGAAGATGATGAAGCACCTGCCATAAAACTGGTAAATTATATGTTAACACAGGCTATAAATCTCGGAGCAAGTGATATACATCTTGAACCTTTTCCTGAAAAAGTAATGCTCCGTTACAGAGTTGACGGTGTACTTCATGAGTTTCCTCCGCCTCCTGTGCATATATTTCGTGCTGTCGTATCACGTATAAAGATTATATCCAATATGGATGTGGCAGAAAGGAGACTTCCCCAGGACGGAAGAGCCGGTATCAATATAAACAATCGGGACTATGATTTAAGAGTTTCCATTATACCCAATGTAAACGGTGAGGGAGTGGTAATACGTATCCTTGATACACAGGGAAAAGGCAAGGGCCTTGATGAAATAGGTTTTAATAAAAAAATGCTGGACCAGTATAAAAAATTAATTGTCAGACCACATGGAATTCTGCTTGTTACAGGCCCTACGGGATCCGGGAAAAGTTCAACTCTTTATGCTACATTGAAATATATTTATACCCCTAAAAAGAAGATTATAACCCTTGAAGATCCGGTAGAATATCAGATGGAAGGACTGACTCAGATTGCCGTAAATTCATCCATAGGATTTACCTTCGGAGCAGGCCTGAGGGCAGTGCTTCGTCATGATCCTGATATTGTTATGTTAGGAGAAATAAGGGATCTTGAATCTGCAGAGATTGCCATAAAAGCTTCTCTTACAGGCCATCTTGTATTCAGTACATTACATACAAATGACACACCTTCTTCTGTCACAAGGTTGATAGATATGGGAATTCAATCTTTCCTTGTTTTCTCATCATTGAACGGTATTCTGGCACAGAGACTTGTAAGGCGCCTCTGCCCGTCGTGTAAAGTGAAAATAGATTTAACTGAAGAGGAAATTACATCTACTGGTTTAAAATCTTTGCCTCCCGGAACTGAATTTTTCGGCCCTAAAGGCTGTTCTGCCTGCGGAAATCTCGGGTATAAAGGCAGAATCGCCATTCATGAACTGCTGGAAATTAATCAAAAAATGCGCCGATTGAAACCTGAAGAAGTAACACAGGAAAAAATAAGAGATCTTGCCCTGGAAGAAGGTAATTTTATGACTTTAAGAGATAGTGCAGTAGAGAAATTTATCCAGGGTATTACGAGTATTGAAGAAGTGTTGAGTGTAACATGAGCAGTGACCAGTGAGCAGTGACCAGTGAGCAGTGACCAGTGAATAAAAGTGAGTCGTGAGAAGTAGGGGCGACCCTCTGTGGTCGCCCGGTGCAGGTAAAACCTGCATCACGCATCACGCATCACGCATCACGCATCATGAACCACCCGTCACGCGTCACGATTCCCATATATAGGAGTGATAATTCATGCCTTTATTTGATTTTTCCGGTCTGGATAAGGACGGAAGAAGAACAACAGGAACACTTGAAGCAGAAAATAAAGAAGGAGCAATGACAGTTTTATCCAACAGAAATCTGACTGTTACGAAATTGATTCCTGTTAAGGTTAAAAAGCCTGGAGCTTTTCCCTTTTTTGGTACAGGTCGAATAAAAATAAAAGGGGAAGAACTGCTTCTTTTCACACAGGAACTTGCTTCTATGTTAAGTGCAGGTATTAATATGAGAAGAGCACTGGATATAATATCGGCAGATGTGGATACTCCTGATTTAAAACAGATTGTACGTGAACTGCTTACAGGTATAGGTGAAGGAAAATCTCTTTCAGAGTTGTTTAATAAATATCCCGACGTATTTTCAAAACTGTATGTATCTATGGTAGAAGCAGGTGAAGCAAGCGGTAAACTGCCTGATATACTCCTCCGTCTTGCTACCTATATAGAAAATGCCGAAAATTTGAAGAAAAAGGTTCAGGGCGCTTTTTATTATCCTGTCATAGTTCTGGTTCTGTCTCTGTTTATAACAGCTTTTATATTTATATTCGGGATTCCCAGAATCAAGAGTATTTATGACCAGCTCGGAGGAGAACTCCCTATATTTACCAGGGTTTTTATAGATTTAAGTACTTTTATTTCTCAGAATCTGCTTTTTATAATACCTCTCGCAATAATACTTGTAACTGGACTGACCTATATATCTAAAACAGAACAGTTTAAATATTTTCTGGACAATTTAAAATTGAAAAATAAACTTCTGGGGCCAATATTTCAGAGACTTGCCATAGCCCGTTTTTCTCGTACTCTGAGTGCCCTCTATACAAGCGGTGTTCCTCTACTTCAGGCAATGGAAATAGTGTCTGCCAGTATGGGCAATGTTATAATGGAAGAAGCAGTGAAGAGTTCCATTAAGAAACTTGCGGAAGGAGAAAATCTTGCAGATCCTCTCCGTGATACGAATGTTTTTACCCAGATGGCCATAAGCATGCTGGCAGCCGGCGAAGAAGCAGGAACTCTTGGAACCATGCTCGACAGGCTCGCAGATTTTTATGAAACACAGGTAGAGATTTCCATAAGGGCTCTTACCGATCTCATAGAACCTCTTATTATGGTTTTTATAGGCGTAATTATCGGAGTACTTATACTGGTGCTGGCTCTGCCTTTTATGCAGTTGAGTACTGTACTGCACTGATTTTTATATGGCGGGGGCAGTAACTATAAAGAGTCGTGACGCGTAACGCGTAACGCGTGACGGGGAAAGCAGTTTCTCGTATCTGGTTATGACCGCTTCGGTTATGCCTGTTAGAGTATTTGTATGTGAATCGTAACGCGTAACGCGTAACGCGTGACGGGAGGAAATTCCGTTATTATATTGATAGAATATTTACAAATTATAAAGGATTTGCCGGGGGATGTAAAAATTATAGATCAGGGGAGATTTTCTATGAAAAAAGAAGTTGCCTTCAGTTTAATAGAAGCTTTAGTGGCAATATTCATTATTGTTATCCTTTTAATTGCCGTAATGAATGTTTTCCCTGCTGTGTATAAAGGGCTTCAACTGTCTGAAAATCACATGAGTGCGGCCACACTCGGGAGAAGTCTTCTTGAACAGGCAAGAAATACCTATATTGATGATATTAAAGCCTATTCAGGAAGCCAGACTGTTACAGGTATTAAAAATGGCAATAATGTTACATTGAAGATGGATTATAATCTGAATGTAAAAGAACTGGTAAAAGGACAGAAAAAACAGGTATGGGCTACAGTTAAATGGAATGACGAAGGAAGAAATAAGCAGGTGATTTTAGAGACAATAATTATATATAATCCTCCTGTCCTTTAATTGAACTATGTTGTATGAATCCACGCGTCACGCGTCACGCGTCACGCGTCACGACCATAAAGGAAGACCCTATGAAACCATTTAAAGCCTTAAGTCTCGTAGAATCTCTTATTACATTGATGATCTTATCCCTTCTGTCAGGTATTTTAATATGGATGATTTTACTTGCTAAAACCTCTATGGAGTCATCAAAAAATCGTACTTATTTAAGGCAGGATATGCAGATAGTAACTACCGGTATGGTAAGAGAACTGCAGGACAGCAGGAAAAAATCCCTTGCTGTAATAAATCAGGGCATCAAATCCTTCAGTTTTATTTCAGCAAGAAATGCATCAGGTAAGTTTGTTACCGATACATCGGGAGCACCTGTCTGGCAGAATGTTGACGGTACCTGGAGATTTGTCATTTACTATATTCCTGCAAATACAACAAATCTTATGAGGAAAGAAATATCAAAATCTACAGATAATGCTCTGTCTTCTTCCGAATTACTCTCTTTTTGTGACGGTAAAGGAGAAAAACTGTCTTCTATGGTTAATGATATGTCTTTAACTGTTCCTGTTGCAGAGAAGGATAAATATGCCGATATATCCATAACATTCCAATCAAAAAGCAGGGCGGGAAAAACTGATAGGATGACTTTTCAGAGCAGGATTTTTATATCCAACTGAGTGCTTATAACGGTAAATATTCCGCCGCTTATAGTCGTGATGCGTCACGCGTTACGGGGGGGACAAAATCACAGATTATTCGGTGTCGTATTTACCACTGTCACCACCGGGTGACTTTAAGAAAATAACTCTGTCAAATTATGGTTATTTCCCTCGCGTCACGCGTCACGCGTTACGCGTCACGACTGTAAATATATGATTATTTTTTAACCCCTGAGGAGGTCCGGTTATGTTTCATAAAAAAGGCTATATTCTGGTTTTAACTCTTATAATAATGGCAGCTTTGCTTTTCTTCGGAACTCTGCTTCTTTCTTTATACCAGCAGGAAGCCTATATAGTTCAAAAGGCTGAAACCGATATGATTGCAGAAGAAGCGGCAAAGGCAGGCATTGCAGAAGCCATATATAATCTCAGAGAAGATCCGAACTGGATGACAGGTTTTAATAATGTAAAACTTCCTGCTTCAGGTGCTACATATACTATTACAGTAATTAAAGATAAAACTCCGACACCATCCGTGCCTTATTCAATTAATAATTATAATAATTCCAGTTCCGTAAAAGGATGGCAGGGAAGAGATGTTCCTTCCAGCGGAGTACATCTTGTTTCAGCTGGTAAAATAGGGCGATCTCAGAAGATAATTCAGACTCTGGCTCTTATTCAGGGACCGGGTTTCAGCGATACCTTTCAGAACGGTACATCTCAGTGGATAAAAACAAATAATGTTAATGTAAGAGGAACGAAATATGATATTATTCAGTTTGAAGGTTCATCTTCCCTTCAGATGGGACCGGGGTCTGCTTCAGGTAATTATCGTGACAGTGAACATCAGATGTTTGCCAGTAACCTTAATCTGACTGATTTTGATATATCTTTGAAATTAAGACTTGTACCGCCTTCCGTCATACAGCCTCAATATTACGGTTACAGTATAATGTTTCGTGCTACAAATACTAATGATGTTATCAATGCCTACAGTTTTCAGTTTGAAATGCCGAATAACAAGGCAACATCAAGTTTTATGCTGACAAAAATAGCTGGAATTCAATCTCCCGGTTCTGTTTCGCCTGTATCAAATATTACTCCTGCCTTACTTTATAAAGCCACAGGAGATCCTTTCTGGGATCCGTTAAAATGGAATGCAAATGACCTCAATTCCCAGTGGTATAAAACTCATAACATAGGCATAAAAGCTGCAGGTAATGTATTTACCATTTATATGGACGGCAGACAGGTTTTGACCTTTACAGATACAGATGCCAAACAGCAGGGTGAACCTTCGGATTTTATAACACCTTATAAGAGCGGTACCATAGGATTCAGAACATGGTATGATTCTGCTATAATACTTGATGATATATCTGTAGTCGTATCTTCTGGAGGCAGTGTAAATCTTACTTCACAGTTTCATTAAAGGAGACATATATATGGATAAAAAAAAGATTTATATAGGCGAAGATCAGCCTGTACTTGTAAAATTAATAAAAACTGCTCTGAGTAAAAAAGTGGAATATGAACCATCTTTTTTCCATGATGGTCTTGAACTTTATAGAAAACTTCAGGACTTCCCCCCTGATATGCTTGTTCTTGATATTATTATGCCTTCTATGACAGGACTTGCCATAGCCAGACTTGTAAAGTTTCATGAACATTACAGCCACATACCGGTTCTTATGATGTCATCCATTACAGACAGGGATATCAGGGACAGGGTAGAAAAAGTCGGTGCAAACGCATTTCTCCCGAAACCTTTTAAGGTTCATGATTTGCTTGCTGAAATAGACAGACTGATTGCCGGAAGTTAATTACCTGTAATAAAAGTCTTCCTCCTGTCACGCGTCACGCAAGTATGTATTATTTATGCTTATCCCGGTAATTGAAGATACATGTCATAAAAAACGCAATACAAATAAAGAATCTATTCAGTGATTCATTGAACAGAACGCAAATATATGCTATAATATTTATCTGTATAGTATACAAAAGTTTTTCACTTGAAGGAATTTTTTTCGGTATTCTTACCGTCTGCTTATAAAGTTATGTCTTTAAATACCGGTGACATTGTACACAATAAATATAAAGTTATAAAAGTCATAGGGAAAGGCGGCTATTCTGACGTTTATCTTGTGGAAGATATGACGGATAATTCGTATCTTGCCATAAAAGAACTGGTAATTTATTGTACAGATCCGGCGGAAAGAGCAGAAGTGGAAAAGCAGATTCGCCTTGAAGTCAATATGCTTAGACAGTTAAAACATCCTAAATTGCCCGAGTTTAAAGATTATTTTGAAGAAAATCAAAGATATTACATGGTTATGGAATATATAGACGGAGAAGATCTGGTAGTCAGTTATGAAAATAATATGGATTACTGGTCTGTTCAGGTAGTGTTAAAAATGGCCATAGAATTATGTTCTATGTTTGAATATCTCCACAGTCAGAATCCTCCTGTTATATTTAAAGATTTGAAGCCTCAGAATATAATGATAGATAAATTCGGAGAATTCAGGCTTATAGACTTTGGTATCTCAAAATATTACGGAAGTAAAACTATGCCGGCCGCAAGAGCAGTAAGTGCTAATTTTTCATCTCCCGAACAGTACACGTCCATAGGTACTGATATGAGAACCGATATTTATTCTCTTGGAGCCACATTATATTATATGTTTACAGGGGATAAACCTCTTGATTCTGTAAAACGTATGATAACACCCGGTGAATTTAAAAAGCCAGGCACTCTGAACCCCTCTGTTACGGAAGAACTGGAAACTATATTATTAAAAGCAATGGAACTTAAAAAAGAAAAACGCTATCAGAGTGTAACTGAAATGAAAAGAGAACTGGAAAAATTTTCTAATTCAAAAAAAATAGATAAACCTTCGAGTATTCCTGTAACTGTACCTGTATCTTTTACAGAAATATCTGAAGAGAGACCTCTCTCTTATCCTGAAGATAAATCAACACATTATGTTATCAAGTTTGATCCTGAAGAGACTTCTACTAAAGATAAAAAGAAAAGGAAATTTTCAGTAAACATAAGATCCTTTTTGCCTGCCATTATATTATTTGTTATATTCCTCTTACTGACTATTTTGAAAATAT
>JBEHWO010000319.1:0-7936 GCA_040217695.1 Vulcanimicrobiota bacterium
TCAATTCTATTTCCTTTTATTACAGGAGATTTTTCTTTCACCGGAGGTTCTTCTTTTAACTCAATCCTATTTGCTTTTATTACAGGAGGTTTTTCTTTCACCGGAGGTTCTTCTTTTAACTCAATTCTATTTCCTTTTATTACAGGAGGTCTTTCCTTCTCCGAAGGTAATTCTTTTAACTCAATTCTATTTGCTTTTATTACAGGAGGTGTTTCTTTCTCCTGAGGTTCTTTTGCCACCGGACTGTATGTTTTTTCTATGAAATCAGGTCTTTTGTTTTCTTCCAGGGCGATTTTTTCTTTTGCCGAAGATTCCTCCAGAAAAGCTTTTTTCGCTCCAGGCCTCAGTGCGCCGGGGGAAGGGGAAATTTCACCCTGAAAAGCTTCTATAAGCATGTTCTGTAGAGCACTTTTGTCTTTTACGCAGAAATTTTCCTCATCATCCAGTATAGGTATTACTACAGGTCTGTGTTTATGTTCTATTAGTAAAGGTTCCTGCTGTTTCGGTGTTTTCTGAGGATTCAGTATATCATCCAGTGTTATAGGTTTTGGCTTGGACTGCTTCAGAATATTCAGCATGTCCTCTGTTGATAATCTTTTCTTTTTCTCATCCTGTTCCATAATTAAATTACATTTATTCCCCTGATATTTTTTATTATGAGAATTATTTCCCTGATTATTCTTAATATACAACTAATTGAGTCATTAAGGCTCTTTATACATCACGCATCACGCATCACGCATCACGCATCACGCATACATTATACCAGAAAATTCCTTTTAATCCAATATCTTAAAAAGAATAACAGGTTGACTGAATATTTTTTAAAGGTTAAAATATCTATGTGGCGTAGAAAAAGATTATATTGTATTTCGTAACAATTTATATGTAATTCTCCCGATCATTACGTGTTACGCGTCACGAAGCATTTATTGACCTGAGCATAAGCATATAATAAAGGTCTTCCTCCCGTCACACGTTACGCGTCACGAGAGCAGTTATGTATTATTTATGCTCACCTCAGTAATTTCTAATAAGTTATGAACCTAACTATATTATGTCAGGACTGATTATATGGAACCCTTGAAACCTGTTGAAATAGGTATAAATAAATTGGATTTAAATAAATTTCCTGTTATGAGGGGAGAGCTTAAGAAGAGATTAAGAGAAAAAGAACCTGTATCAGAAGAGAGAGAGCAACAGGAAGAGCAGCAGGATAATCTTTATAAATCTGAAAAAGATTCTTTTGTGTTTCATTCAAAGTCTTCTCTTGTTTTTACTCCTCTGGAAAGAGAAACTCCGGCTATCTTCAAGCCTCTCCTTAAAAAAACGGTGTTATCAAAATATGTTGAATGTCAACCACGACATATGAGTAATTTGAACAATCTTTTTATTTTTAAATTAATGCAGTATCTCTGTGAAGAACTTTTCCTTCAGGAAAGTCATTCTATTTCTTCTATAGTAAATTATTTTTATTATCTGTCTTTATGTCAGGTTTTTCTATATCATAATCTTTACTTTTCCCGGGCTAAACCGTTAATACTCTCCGAAAAATATTTCGCCGGATCTGATGGTTCGTTAGAAAAAGGAGTATATAAAACAAATTTAAAACCTGTAATGAAGCTGAACGGACAGATATGGAAAAATTTTTGACCGGATAAATTTTGCTCCTGAAGCCTTGTTTTATGGCAAGTTTATACGGAACTTCTTATACTCTTATAATTTTTACCGCTTGACTTTATTTTTGTACTGTGATATTTTCTATAATCTAGAAGGAGATCTCCATAGACATATAGAATATTTTTAATAGCGGGGCGTAGCGCAGGTTGGTAGCGCGCATCCTTCGGGAGGATGAGGCCGGAGGTTCAAGTCCTCTCGCCCCGATTATTATTTTTTTTAAAATTAATTGGCCTTTTCCAGGATAGTTTTTCTTTATTTTTTCGAAAAGGTGGAGGTTATATGTCTAATTTTCTTTTATCCTGGGGTAATAGAAGTGAACTTGTAAGCGGTATCCATCCTGTTTTTTTATATTCTCAGGAAGAATATTTTATTACAACTGCAGCTTTATTGTTCAGGGCAGGCTTTAACAGCCAGGAAAAGTGTTTTTTTCTGGGAGATAGCTCTTTTGTAAAGAAGATTAAAGAAAAACTTGACCTTATAAAATTTGAAGAACCGTCCGGAGATGAAGATTTTGCTGATGAAGAAAAGAAAAAATCTTTTTCCGAAGAAATTTTTCCTCTCGATATTAAAGAACCGGCCCGGGTTATTCCGATTTTTCAGGATATTATTCAAAAACTTGAAGGTGAGCCTTTTAAAAACGCCAGATTTATAGTTCATACTGACTGGCTGTTCCAGGGGGCTATTTCTATAGATAATATATTATTATATGAAAAAGAGATTTCTTCATTTCTGGATAAAAACAACTCTCCTGTGATAGATTGTTACAAATCCTCATCTTTATCAGGATCTGATATGATTAAATTATTTACCTGTCATGACGGAGTTCTTGTTGAAGGAGAGCCTTCATTCAGTTATTTTACAAATTTCAAGGAACTTGCATTGAAGGATATACTTACAGGACTTTATAATGAAAGATACCTTCTTGAAAGAATAAGTGAGGAAATATTCAGAGCCAAAAGATTTAGAAGTTCCTGTTCTCTTATGATGATGAAAATTGAAAAGCTGGATGAAATAAAAATTACCTGTGGCCAGAATAAATTTGAACAGATATGTATGGAATTTTCTTCTCTTCTTCGTAACAGCCTCAGGAGAGTAGATTTAATTGCTACTGCCAGGAATGATTGCTTTGTAGTTTTAATGCCTGAAACCAGTAAAAAGCGTGCTGTTATGATTGGTGAAAGGATACAGAAGGTATTTGAGCAGAAATTGCTGGCTATGGAGGCGTATTCAGGTATAAATATGTTTCTGAAAACCGGTATTTCTAACTTCCCTCTTGATACAAGAGATGCTGAAGAATTAACTGTTCTGGCAGAGGAAGCTTTATCTGATGCTATGAAGGATACAGGACACAGAATATGCCTGGCTCATAGAGATAATGACTGGTTCCCTCCATTGGATTAGATGAGGGGAGATTTCTCTATGTCATTGAATGATAACGAGCTTGTAGACAGGTGTTTAAAAGGTGAGCAGACAGCGTGGAGTGAATTTTACTCCCTTTATCATAATCGTATAAAACAGATCGTTTCCTGGAGGAAATGGAGTTTTACCGATGGTGTTATAGAAGAAATAGTACAGGATGTTTTTCTGGATTTAATAAAAGGGTTGAAAGCCTTTAAAGGTGAATCAACCCTTTTGACTTATATACAGAGAATTACAAAGAACAAGTGTATATCGGCTTTGAGAAAAGAAACTACTGTAAAGAGAAAAGGCGATAAAGATAGTATTTCCTATGAAGATGTCGAGTATAAATCCACGTCCGACCTGAATAAGCCTCTCTGTCCCGCCAGTTTCGGTAAACCGGAAGAAACATTTTTAAAACTGGAAGAAGCAAGGGTTGTTCGTGCTTCACTCGATCAGCTTTCCTCCAAATGCAGAGAAATAGTCATGATGAGATACTGTGATGAACTTTCTTATGAAGAAATTGGTGAGCGTCTGTCAATTCCCGGCGGTACAGTGTGTTCCCGTTTGAAGAGGTGTCTCCTCAGGCTGTCAGAGATTTACAGTGAAATGTCTTCAGGATTTAATGTTAAAAGATAAATTTTTTCCATGAAAATTATAAAAAAAAGAAAAAAACGGAAGTTTTTTTCTTTTTTATCGACTATTAGGGTTGGATAAGAAAAAAATAAATAGTGCAGGATATTTTGTGTATAGGTACCATTGAATAATGCTTCGAGCCGAAGGCACAGGATTTTCTGACACAGTCGACAAATTCAATCCTTAAGGGGTGATATTATGGCTGGCATATGTGAGGACGTATCTGAGAAAATGATGAAATATATAGATGGTCTCGCAGGTGAACAGGATAAAAAAGAAGTAGATGAACACCTGAAAAAATGTAAGGACTGTCAGGAAGAATTTCAACTGTTGCAAAAAGTTTCTTTCAACATGAAAAGTCTTTCCCTTTTGAACAAAACCTGTCCGCCTCCGGAATTACTTGTAAGATTTTCCGAACAGGATGTAACCTTTAATGAAGGAAAAGAAGTTAGATCTCATCTGGAAAGCTGTTCTTCCTGCAGAGATGAAGTAACACTTTTGTTTGAATTAAATCAGGAACTTTCCCTCGAACCTTTTGCAGAGATATACAAAAAAGAGACTATTCCTGCATGTCTCAAATCTCTTTTTGAAGAAACCTATTATCCTCCTCAGAAAATTGCCAGGAACTGGAAATTTGGAGATTTTCTGTCATCTTTATTCGGTAAGAAAAAGCTTGTTTCTGCTATGGCTACATGTTCTATAGCTATTTTTATGGCTTTAAACGGTGTTTTTCAGTTTGAGCCGAATTTCCTTTCTTCTAAGAGACAGGATATGTCTGTTCAACAGGCTCCTTCCGGTGCAATCATAAGCAATTCAGATTTTGCAAAAAAGGAAAATGCTTCTCTCTTTGCCGATGAAAGTGTATCAGGAGGTAATGTGTCAGGTGAATCTAAAACTCTCCGTTCAAATGAACTTTATGCCCAGAGAGCTCCCGGCCTTTCTCCTTTAGAATATAATATTTCACTTATGGAAGGCATAAAAAATGTCTCTGTATCGTCTGGTAATAAAGAAATTTCTGTTCAGGTTGATCTGGAGCCGTCTTATTCCGTTACATCCGCACAGATTTGCAGCATAATAGCACTTGTGGCAAAAGATATGCATGTAACTTCGGAACGTATAGTCGTGTATGATAACAGGGGGCTTGTACTGTCCGATAATATAAAGGAACAGCAGAGGAAAGATTATGCAGATTTGACCGAACAGCAGAAGCTTGAACAGCATAATTTTGAAGAAATTCTGACAAGAAATGCTCAGAATGTTCTGGATAAGGAACTTGGGGCAGGGAAAGCCGTTGTTTTTGTAAACAGTAATATAAATTTTACAGTTAACGAGCCTCTGTCCATTCCTGGAAGAACAGTAGTTGTCAATGAAGGGGATAAGGGATACGCTATGGCTCCTGCTTTGGAGGAAGAAAAAAGTAATATTGCAGATAATACTATAGCTTCAGATAAGAAAGACAGAGATTCTTCTTATAAAAGCAAAGATTTGAGTGGCAGGAAGGATTTGAATGTAACTGTTTATCCTCCGGGTACTGTTAATAAGCTCGATGTTCAGGTCACCCTTAATAATACGCAATATGATCCGGAATCCGTGAAAAATATTGTTTCAAGCACTGTCGGTCTGGAGCAGGGAAGGGATAAAATAACCCTTGTCAACAGGAATTTCAAAAATGTAGCAGAAGCAGGAGTTTCCAATATAAATCCTCCTGTTGAAACATCTGTTATAAATGTACCTGTTCAAACGTCAGCCTCTGTGGCAGAACATTCTCATACAAAATTTTTCGGTATTGTCTCTTTAATACTGGCTGCCATATTTCTGGTCATATCGGTAAGGATTATAACGGGAAAAAAGATCACTGATTAAATGGATTACACTGATGACACAGATTTTAAAATTCGTTCTTGCTTATAAAAAATCCGTGTCATCCGTTAATCCGTGTCATCCGTGATCATTTGAGGGATGAGTTTATTTCCTCTGACAGTTCTGCAAGTTTTTTCTGTTGTAAAGGCCCTGCAGAAGCCAGGGCAGAAATTGTGTATTCCAGTGCCAGGGTCATCTGAGCCTTTGCTTTATTTCTATATTTCGGACTTTTTTCGTAAGCCAGACCCAGATAATAATTTGCCTGTGGATAATAAGGGGACTGATTTACCACATATTCTTCAATTTTAATCGCTTCTTCCCAGTTACCCATCTTGTAATAACAGTAACCCAGGAGTGACAGGATTTCTATATTATTTTCGTCCAGTTTTCTGCCTTCATCCAGTTCTTTAAAAGCTGCCGGATAATCTTTTGTCTCTATATATAATCTTCCCAGAGAGAGCCTTGTCCTTATAGATTTTTTATCCAGACTCAGGGATTTTTTCAGTAATTCCATTGCCATGTCATAATCTTTATTTTCCAGATAAACTTCGCCTTTTCTTCTTATCAACCCGGGTGAGTTACTGATTGCTAACCCCTGATCATAGGCATCAAGAGCCTCTTTAAAAAGCATCTGCTGGTTGCATGTATCTCCGAGATTTATATAATAATCTACTTCCCCGGGATTTATTTTGATTGCCTTTTTGTAATAATCTGCAGAACGTGCACTGTCTTTCTTCTGATAATAGAGATCTCCCAGAATTTTATAGAAAGAAGCATTGTTGGGATTCACCTTCAGAGCTTCCTCACATATTTTTATGGCATCGTCCATATATCCTTTATTTCTGTATATTTCTATAAGCAGTCTGTAACTTTCAAAATATGAAGGATTGATCGATATGGATCGTTTGAGAGGCGTAATGGATTTTTCTTCTTCTCCGTATTTTATATAGGCTCTGGCAAGTTCCAGAAAAGCCCCGGGATTACGGGGATTGTTTTCTGCGGCTTTTACATATTCCTCTATGGATTTATCTGTCATGTTAAGGCCTTCATAACATTTTGTAAGATTTTCTCTTGCCTGTACCATGTTCTGATCCAGGGATAGTGATTTTCTGTAATATTCTATTGCCTTCTGTTTATCACCGCGGTAATCATAAATAGCTCCGAGATTGAAATAGAGGGTAGGACTCGCTGGATTAAGTTGACTCGCTCTTTCATACTGTGTAAGTGCTCCCTGAAAGTCCCCTCCCCTGAAAAGAGTCCATGCGTATTCTTCTACTGCTTTCCAGTTCTGTGGGTCTAAATCAAGAACTATTTTATAGGTTTCCTGAGATCTTTTAATCTGATTTATACTCATATAGATACGGGCAAGTTCAAGATAGGGTTTCGGACTTCTTGGCTCTATCTCTATAGCTCTTTTATATTCTCTTTCCGCCCAGTCAGGTTTTCCCTGAAGTTTATATAATTCACCTATTGATATATATACGTCCAGTGCATTGGGTTTCACCATTATAGCCTGTCTGTAATTATTTTCTGCCATGGTATATTCTTTTTTTGCCGCATAAACCTTTCCAAGGTAAAAACAGGCTTCGAAATTCTGCGGAGCAGCCTGTAATATTTCTTTATATATCTTCTCTGCTTCATCAAGTCTGCCCATCATCTGATATGCATAACCCAGGGAAAGTTTTGTTTCCAGGTTATTTCTATCAAGTTTCAGAGCCTCTGATAGTTCTGCTGCCGCTCCGGCCCAGTTCTGCTCTTTTATATATTCTTTACCTGCTGTCATGTGGTCCGAAAGTTCATCTGAATAAACGGGGCAGGAAAAGATTATGAGCAGACATATTGCTCCATATATTATTTTTAACATTAATTATTCTTCCTTTCATGTTATTTTTCGTCCAACGAAAAGATATTATATCATAATTTAAGACTATAGGAAATTTCATTACAGATCAGGTATAAAAGAATTTCGTGACAAAGCCACTACAATGTTTAAAAGTCCTGAATGCCAGAAATAAGCTTTAAAATCGACCATATTCTCCTTTATTTAAGCCATTTTCTTCACTATCTCCCTTGTTATATACCACTAATAAAAAATTAGTGATAGAAAGAAATAAAAGTCTCTCTCTTTTTTATTTTAAAAAGTAAAATAGGCAAAAAAAATAAAAACTTAGCAATAGTAATAATATAGCAGGAGAAAATAAAATGTACGTAGAATTTCTATAAAAAATTAATAGAGTTATT
The DNA here is from genome assembly GCA_040217695.1 of Vulcanimicrobiota bacterium. Lineage (GTDB taxonomy): Bacteria > Vulcanimicrobiota > SpSt-956 > SpSt-956 > JAKJGF01 > CALARM01. The sequence goes on from JBEHWO010000319.1 coordinate 7,816, forward strand.
ACAAGGGGGTTATCTCAATGAAGAAATCAGCAACTTTTTACTCTTATCTTATCCTGATTTTATTAGTAATTGGAAGTATTTTTGTAAGCTGCGGCGGAGATAATAGCGGAATATCTCCGGG
>JBEHWO010000320.1:0-7886 GCA_040217695.1 Vulcanimicrobiota bacterium
AGATAGTTTGTATAAGCCAGGTAATATAGGTAATTAAAAAATAAAAATATCTTAAAATTGTTTTCTCTTAACGATTTTGTTTTTATAAATATATTTCTGGGAAGTATAAACGAATTTGAATCGTCTAAAATCAAGGTAAAGCCTCCTCTGAAATAAGTTGGGCACCGGCACAACCCATAACCCATATAATTCGTTTTTATCTTTTATTTACCTTTCTTTTCGTATGTTTTATTGTGTAATTTGATGTTGAATTATTTAGATTAACTCTCTTTCAATAAATTGTCCTAAAAGATTGATTTTAAGCCATTAAAAATGAAAATTCCTGTAATCTTGAATTATAGAATTTTTTATAATATAATGAAAGTACCATATGAGGCTACGAAAGTAGATGCTCTATGAGAAAGAAAGCCAGATGTTGGGGCATCGGGTTGGATTTAAGTGATTTTTTATCAGAAAATTCCTTACCATGTGATAAGGCCAATTAATGAAAAGAATATGTTCTACCTTAAAAGGTAGGCCCCACTAAGATCCCTCTCAGGAGGGATTTTAGATTATTAAGAGCCTCTAATACCTCCGGGTTACGATTCACTATTGCTGCAGTATGTATTGAGCTGAGCATAAGCATTTAATAAACGTTTTCTTCCCGTCACGCGTTACGCGTTACGCGTCACGAGAGCATTATGTATTATTTATGCTTCCTCAGTAATTGAATATTCACCACTCACTTTTCATCACTCACTGTTTACTCCTTTTTCATTTCCATAGATTATCTGAATAAAAATTATCTGTGTGTAAAATTTATCCTTTGAGAAGAAAATTTTTAATTAAAATAGGTGGTAATAACAAAATCTAATATTTATGGAGGGGTTCATATATGAGGACCAATAAATTAATATTTATCATTACAATATCTACATTATTACTTTTATTTACCGGTTCTTTTATTCTTGCAAAGGCCAATATTAATACTAAAACTCTTTTAATTTTTGTTTGTAACAGGGAATATAAAGGGGAACTGTTCTTAAAAGAGGACCTGCTTTACTGTGACCTGGATGTACTGGATAATCTTATGGGCATTAAATATAAAATTGACGGGCAATCCCTGTTCCTTTCTAACGGACTTGAGTATGACTACAAATTGATCATTAAAGGTAAGAAAATATATGTACCTGTGACAAAATTCAGTCAATCCGCAGGTTTTATAGTCAGCTATGATGAAACGAGCAATATTCTGGATATTTCTTACAGTGGTGTTTACAGTTTTACAGAGTTAGTTACTACAGAGAGGAAAACTATAAAGGCTGACCTGGAAAAGGATAGTAATTTGTTAATTAAGCCGGGAAAGTCTATCGGAGATTTTTCGTTGGGATTGAATTTAAAAGAGTTTGAATCCTGGGGAGAACCGGATATGGAAGATTATAATGGCAAATATTTTTATCTTTATTACCGGAAATATAACATCGCTTTAATGGGTAACCCTTCTACAGGAAATGTAAGTGCCATGTTTACCGAGAATAAATCTTATACGGATAAGTACAAAATCGGTCTCGGAACCGGTTGTAAAAAGGTATTTGAACATTATCCTGACGGGGAATTCGGAGAAGTAAGTGTTGATACGTATTTTCTTTTTAAAGATGGCATAGCTTTCGGGTTTGATGATAAAGGATATGTCAATAATATAATGATTTTTGAACCTGATGAAAACCATTCGGCTTCTCCTTATATTAATTCCGGTTCATCTTATAATTCTTCAAATTCCGATCCTTCAGCCACTCAATGTCTGGGAATTACTGAAGCCGGTCATAGATGTAAAAGAAAAACAAAAAATAGCAGTGGTTATTGCTGGCAACATCAGGGCCAGGCACGTTAAATATAGGACTTTCTATTAAAAATTTATCAGAAAAGGAAGTGTGTTATTGTGATACAAAAAATCAGTTTATTCTGCCTTATAACAATTATTATATGCAGTCTTTATTTACTGAGGTGAGCATAAATAATAAATATATGCTCCCGTCACGCGTTACGCGTCACGAGAGTTAAATATGCATTATTTATGCTTACCTCAGTACAAAAAGAACAGGGCATTGCTCGCTATTATGGAGGCCATTTTTTTAGATAAAGACAGGGAATATAATAAATAATGGAGGTGAAATTTATGGTAAACAAAAATGCATTATATCAGGTAGTTTTTAAGGGCCGTAAAGGTCATGATCTGGCTATGGCTATAGAAGTCAGAAACGGTAAATTAGCTTACGTATCCCCCGGTAACAGAGCACATTTTTTAAGAGGAAAAGTAAAAGAAGAAAATCATCAGTCTTTAACTTTTGATACGGCGAACTTCGGAGAAGTAACTTTTAATCTTGCAACATTACAATACTTTAAAGAAATCGTTTTAAAAGAAGATAAGACCATTTGTTTTAACCATACAAACCTCAATAGTTTTAAAACAGACGAGGATTTATGGAACTGGTATTTACAGGAATTTTTCAATGGTCATCTTCCAACATACAGTGATACATTATAAAAATTTGTTTACTCATAAAGAAAACTATGGTAAATTATAGATAGAGCATTTCACTCGCAGCAATCCTGTAAAAAAGTCAGGCGATTAATATGACCCCATATGTATACATAAAAAATGAAAATATTATAGAAATTCTTTCAGAGGTTCAGAAGAAAGCAAAAGAATTAACCGGTGAACATCTTGTAAAAGTCATCCTTTATGGCTCCTATGCAAGGAATAGCCAGGATAAATACTCTGATATAGATATAATGATTCTTGTTGAGGATTCCGAAGAAAATATAAAAAAATATGAAGATGACTTTGTAGATATAGCTTTTGAGATTTCATTGAAATATGATATTCTTCTATCAATAATTTTTAAAAATAATAATCAATATAATAGGTACGTTGACATTTTACCATTTTATATGAATATCCAGAGGGAAGGAATAGAAATTTATGGATAACAGGCTTAATGATTTATCCAGGTACAGGTTACAGAAAGCAAGAGATGAACTTGAAAGCTCTGAAATTATGCTTCAAAACACCAAATTCAGCCAATCAATAAATCGTTCTTATTATGCCATATTTCATGCTATCAGAGCATTACTTGCCCTGGATAAATTTGACGCAAGAAAACATTCCGGTGTTATTGCTTATTTTAACCAGCACTATATAAAAACAGAAAAAATTGAAACAAAATTCGGTAAAATATTGATTTTAGCTGAAAATATCAGAATAAAAAGTGATTATGATGATTTCTATATTGCGAGCAAACAGCAGGCAGAAGAACAATTATCAAATGCGAGAGAATTTATAGAAAGAATAGAAACATATATAAACCTTCTCCCTTAATAATCCTCAAAATGATTTTTTCACCTCACAGGATTATTTTTATCTCCGGTTGAATATTTAACAACAGGTTTCCTGAACATTCGAATCTTTCACAATACGGAGGCATAAGACATGGCAAAAATGATACCGCCCTATATATCAGAAGATGTAAAGAGCAGAGGAGAAAAACAGATATTCGAACTCTTCGAAAAAGACCCGGACACATCGGACTGGATTGTCCTTCACTCGCTTGGTATTGCAAAACACACGCAGAGAACGTGCGGAGAAATTGATTTTGTCGTTATGGCGCCGAAGCTCGGCATATTCTGCCTTGAAGTCAAGTCGGGAGAGGTGAAAAGGGAAAACGGAGTATGGCATTTCACTAATAGATACGGAAAAACAGTAAAGAAAAACAGAAGCCCCTTTGAACAGGCAAGTGACGGCATGTACAGCCTTATAGATTTTCTTAAAAAAGTTCCAAACCAGGACAGTGACCTGAGTAATCTCCTCTTCGGCTTCGGTGTAATGTTTCCTCATATTGAATATAACGAAACAGGAACGGAGTATGAACAGTGGCAGGTTTATGACAGGCATTCCAGGAGAGGGCCTGTAAGTTTTTTCATAGAGGAACTTTCCCGCAATACAAAGAAAAAGATGGAAGAAAAAACTCACTTTATTAAAACATTACCTTCCCGGAAAGACATAGAAAAAATAGCATCTATTCTGAGAGGCAATTTTGAAATCCTCATTACGCCGAAGCAGAGACTGGGAGACACGGAAGAACTTATCCTCTCATATACGAAGGAACAGTATAAATTCCTCGACCATCTGGAAGATAATGAAAGATGCCTTTTCCAGGGAGCTGCCGGAACAGGGAAGACCATGCTTGCCCTGGAATCTGCTAAAAGAAGTATTTATTCGAAAAAAAGGACTCTTCTTGTCTGTTATAATATCCTCCTGGGGAACTGGCTCAAACTCAGATTAAAGAATAATACGGGAGAAAATTTTCTTGTAGAAGATTTCCATACCTTTCTTGAAAGGATTGCAAAAACAAATACGCCCATAAAGCCGTCTATTGTTCATGGCAATGATTACTATACAAGCACTCTGCCATATCTCGCCGTTGAAGCACTTGACAGAGGCGTAATAGAACCTTTCGATAAAATCATTATAGACGAAGGCCAGGATCTTATAAGACCTGAATATCTTGATGTTTTCACCGAACTTCTCAAAGGAGGACTTTCGGGAGGGAACTGGGAGATTTACTGTGATCTGGAACAGCAGGCCATATTCTCAAAATATACTGCCGATACAATGCTGAAAATACTCGGCGGAAGGGCCCATTTCGCCAAGTTCAGACTGAAGGTGAACTGCCGCAATACAAAACCTATAGGAGAAAATACTGCCCGTATTACGGGATTTGAGAAACCTCCATTCCTTCCGAATAATATTGAAGGCCTTCCTGTGAGATATTTCTTTTATAAGGATAAAACCGAACAGGTTCAGAAACTGGAAAATATTTTAAGTGACCTGAAGTCAAAACAGATACCGCCGGAAAATATTTCCATACTGTCCAGATATAAACTCCAGAATTCATCTGTGTCGGGGCTTAATATGAAGAAATTTCCTTTTGAAGATATTACCCTGAGAAAAAATGATCCGAAATTATTTACAGACTGCCGGAACATAAGCTTTTCTACTATTAATGCCTTCAAAGGTCTGGAAAATTCTTATATAATTATTACAGATATCCATAAATTGAAAGATGATAATAATAAAGATAAAGATAATGAATACAGGTCACAGCTCTATGTTGCCATGTCCAGGGCAAAGGTCTGCCTTTATGTGCTTGCAGATAAATCATGTGAAGAAGATTGCAATAGATTGCTGAAAAGAGTCAAAAAAATTGTTAATTAATTATGAAAAAAGAAAAGCTTTTACCTTCCGACATGCCATTTATAATTAATCTTTACGGAGCCACTGAAAATTATATAGTAATTGATGTGGAAACTACAGGTTTATCTCCCGTTCACGACCGTATTGTTCAGCTCAGCGCCATAAAAATAAAGGACCGTATGCCTGTAGAATCCTGCAATTATTATCTTGACCCGACTCCTGTCCGGATTCCGCCTGTAGTAAGGCATATACTCGGTCTGGACAGATACCCGGAGATTGAACGTCAGATCTACAGCGGACAGACTGTAGAAGATATTAAATCAAAAGTCCTCGATTTTCTGGAAGATTATACCCTTGTTGCCCATAATGCCAGGTTTGATCAGGGATTTCTCTATTCTGCTCTCGGGAAATTGAAAAATCCCATAATCGATACACTGGAAATAGGATTGCTACTCCATCCCGAATCTTCAAACCACCGCCTTGAAACACTTGTACAAAGAACCGGCATAACCATAGAGAAGGCAAAAAAATTCTGGCCTGAACATGAGATGCAGGAAATGACTACATGGGAAATGCATAATGCAGTAACAGATATTTCCCTCCTCGGTCTTCTTTATGAAGATATGACGGCACGGTTTTATGACAGAAATAATATGATTCATACCATCGTGTCTGCACTTATGCCGGAAACATGCGGAGATAAATGGAGAACGGAAAGCCCTGAAATAGCCGGTATGGCAATTAAAGAACTGGCGGAGTATATAAACCACAACGGCCTTATTAATTATATTGCCGGATTAAATGACAGGGCTGATTTCAGAGAAAGGTATATATTGAGTTATCTCCTTTCATGGAGGATAAATACAAAGAACGATGATCTGAATAAAATAAGCTACTGGTGCAAAGGGACCTTCAAACAGACCTGGAATGTTATCAGGTCAATCAGGTAATTTATCTATATCATCTGAAAATTCAAGTTTATTTTCTTCAACTTCTATAAGACTTTCCTGATAATTTTTATAAATCGCTTCTCTTTTTTCTTCAATCAAAAATTTTTCAATCAAAAATTTAATCAGGACTTACGCATTTTAAGTAACCAGTTTTAATATATTTCTTCTTTGTTTTAATTCAGCAAAACCTTCAGTATTTTCATAAAATTCATCCTGTAGCATCCTTTTCATTGAATAAGGTTCAGTATAAAACTCTTTGGATAGAAGCTCCAGAACAAAATATGCAATAAAGACAATAGTAATATGGTTAACCACTGCCTTGTTCTTTCGACACTGGCAACTGCATAAACCAAGTCTATGTTCGGTAAATCTGAAAAATTCTTCTATAGCCCATCGAGTCTTATAACGCCTTCTCAGTTCTTTAGATGCAATTTTTGTGTCTGTGCATATCAGATAATGTATCCTTCTTCCTATAGTGGTACGATAAATGTATACCTCTCCTACCTTTGGTAAAGTGACAATACCATTTAAGCTGTCCAGGTCAGAAAGTTTCACCTTCTGTCCGTTGAAGATAATATTCCTGTTATGACCTAAACTGCTCACACAGGTTATACCAAAGTTTTTCATTAATCGTAAAAACTTCTTACTACAATACCAGCTATCAAATGCCAGATAATCACAGCTTCTACAAAAATCTGCACTGTCTATTATTAATTTTAAAGCTAATTCCAGTTTTGTATAATAATTTCTTGTTTTATATTTCTGACGCCATAGACGGAAACCTATCGGTATACGCCAGTGACCATCACTCCAGAATAATACAACTATGTGGATCCCGTTTACTCTTCTGCCTTCTTTGGAACACCAGGCATATCCCACACATTCTATAACCCTGGAAAATCTCCTGGATATTACAACATCATCTATTATCACATATCCTTTACACTGGCGATTTAGTTCTATAAAACTTATGAAAATTTTATTCAATACCTTTAATGGCAGTTCCATATTCAGTAATAGCCGACTCAAACTATCGTGATAACAAAGTTTTAGCCATAAAGATATATTTCTCATGATCTGTTGGTTTTCCAATAGGATCAATCCTATTATATATACAACCAGATATTGAAATTGAGTTTTTCCAATTATATTTTTCAGGTATTCTATTATTGGTACTATTTGTGGTATAATTTTATCGAAATTTTTTGAATGTATTTGTGTTTTCATAATACATTCTTTTTCTTTATATATCGATAAAATCTTACCGTTATTTTAAAATTATTTTCTATAACATTAAATTCTTAAAGAATTCCTTTATTTACAACATTTACTGTCTTTTTTTATCCATAATGCGTAAGTCCTGAATAATACTATAGCTGATATGTGTAAATTTTTACTATTACCAATCCGAAAAACAGTACAATCTATCTATTAACTTCGATAGGATTGTTATTTCCCCGGGCAATTGATATAATAAAAGTGATAATATTCTATTCCTGATTGCAAGCTGCCAGAGGAAAAGAGATTGGAGGTATAAGAAATATGGTAACAATTCAGGAGATCACTGAAAAATTGAAATCTTTACCTCATGAAAAATTAGTTTTAGTCTTTGAATTTGTTGATTTCATTGAACAAAAGGAGAAAAATTTTTCACATAAAATTCAGGAAATGACAGATGAAGAAGTACTTATTGCTGCTGAAAA
>JBEHWO010000321.1:0-7831 GCA_040217695.1 Vulcanimicrobiota bacterium
GTGACGCGTAACGCGTGACGCGTGTCATTACTTTTCACCTTCACACTTTTCACACTTTTCACTCTTCCTCATAGTAAAGAGTATCGAACAGTTGAAGAGATTTCCTTATTTTTACATCTGCTTTTTCTGCTATTTTAAGTCCTTCAGTTAAATGTTCCTGTGGCACCCAGTCACACTCTTCGGCATGGAAGGAATAAGAAATACCCATGATATGATCTATATAATATCTCATTTCATCAATGGCTTCAAGAAATAATTCTCCTCCGTCTATACAGTAATTATACTGAAGTTTTACCTGTTTTTCCACGTCAGGTTCTATATGTTCTTCATCTATATTGATATTTTTTGTCACTTTATAAAGAGAATCTGAAATCTTTCTTTCAAAAAAATCGAGAGAACTGTCAAATTGCTTCAATGTAAGTTCATATTGTTCATACATTTCAGGAGTGGTAAGTTTTTGAACAAAAAGATTCAATATCTCAAAAGTAAGTGACCTTTTCTCCTCAGGTTTATCCCAATCGGAAGAAAAATCTTCCGGGTCATTGGTGGAATAAGATGAAAGATTATAGCTCATAAAAAATTTCTTAAGAATTCCATAAAGAAGTTCTTCTATTTCTATATTTTATTCAGCCTGTAGTTAATTAAACCGGCTACTGCAGATATTATTCTCTCCCGTCACGCGTTACGCGTCACGAACTAGAAAATTACTCTCCTCTTTTTTCCAGAACCATTTCCACAGCTTCTGCTATGGGTTTATCCAGTTTCGATACATTTCTGGCCAGATCTTCTCCCGAAATGGATCTTGCCGCCACTCCTACCTGACTCACAATAGAATCCTCTGCTTCAGGTTTCAGTGGAGCAACAGGGGTGGAAGATTTCGTCTCTTCAATTTCAGGACTTTTAACACTCTTAACCTGTCCTGGCTGCTGTATACTTTTTTGTCCTATTCTATCTATATTCATAAAATTACTCCTTTCTATGAACAATAGTTACCGGTGAGAGTCAGATATAAGTGACTGTAAGAAAATAACTCTGGCAAATTATGGTTCCTGTCCTCCCGTCACGCGTGACGAGTAACGGGAGGAGATAAAATCACAGATTATCCGGTATTGTATTTACCGCCGTCAGCATTCAAAAGTTCTTTCTCTCAATTTCCCGTAACATATCAAAAATCTGACAGATTATCATTATAATTCAATAAAATTATTTTAACATAAAATTTTTACATATACAATCCTGGAATTCATGCAAAAAAATAGTAGTAAATTATTAAAATTTCTGTTAAAATATTTTTATACTACACAATTATAGTGTATTTCATAACAAATTGCAGTCACTCCTCGCGTAACGCTTTACGCGTCACGCGTTACGAAACATTTTATATGAAAATGATGAAGTCTTATGCTTCACCATTTGTTAATTTTCATATTTACCTGTGACGGATCCGGTCATACCTGTCAGTTATGAAAGTAACTATAAAGTGTTTGAAATCTATGGTAACTATATATTGTGTCACATCACGCATCACGCATCACGCATCACGCGTAACGCATAAAAAGGAGAGAATATATGGAAAAAAGATCTTACCCTGTTAAAAATTTCCCTGTAATGCAGCTGGCTTCATCCCTTGACACATGGTATCAATCTCTTGGTTTTGAAACACAGATGTTAAAAACCCAGTTCGGAGGATTAATAATTCAGGCAAGAAAAGAAGGATTTTTGAGAACAGTTGTGGGCATGTCTTCTGCAATAACAGTATCAATCAATCAGCAGGATGCATATTTACTTATAGAAGTGGGAGGTGCAAACTGGGCTGACAAGGCAGGAGCTGCTGCCATCGGCTATATAGTATTCTGGCCTACCCTTATATCTGCCGGTTTCGGCGTATATGAACAGAGTAAACTCATAAAACAGACATGGGATGTTATTCATAGATATATAAGTACCTACACTTCCGGCGGAGTTCCTGTAGATATAACTCCCACTCCTGTTATTATGCCGGCACCGCCTCCGTCATATCAGGCACCGCCTCCGTCATATCAGGCGCCTCCGCCGTCTTCTGTTCCACCTCCCACTGCAATGATAGACGAATCTTCTATTATTGCCGCAACAACTCTTCTTTCAGAAGGTGAAGCATGGGGACGTCTTGTAGTGGACAGCGGTTCTCATGCAGGTGAAAGTTTCGAACTGAAACTGCCACTTGTAAGTATTGGCCGTAATCCCGAGTGCAATATTATTCTGAGTAAAGATGAAACAGTATCACGAAACCATGCCTATATTTACCTTAAAGACGGTGAAGTAGTTGTTTCCGACCAGGGAAGCAAACATGGAACATTTATCAATGAACAGCCTGTGACTACTGCATTTATAAGAGATACTTCAGTATTGCAGATAGGTAAAACTATTATGAGATTTTATCTCGTAAAAAAGTAATCAGCGAGCATCAGACAGACACAATAGTCGTATGTCATTGCGAGGAGCGATAGCGACGAAGCAATGCCGTCGGATTAACTTCTATCAGTGGGATTGCTTCGCTCCGCTCGCAATGACGAAGTTTAAACATTAAATTTATCGTGGTTAACTGGTGTCATATTTACTGCTGGCACCACTTAGATAAACTGCATCCAGATAAATTTTTATCTAAAGCTTTATTTTACGCCATTAAAAATGAAAATTCCTGTACCCTTAAATTATGAAAAAACTGGATAAAATTTATTACAGAGATATAATTTATTTTACAGAGGAAAACTATAAAAATACTGTACCTCTCTTTTTTCTGAAAAACAATCTCTGTGAAGTATATACGGAAAAAGATTTCTCTGAAGGGTTTCTCATAGTGCCTGCCGGGGAATTAAAGGATCTCTATCTTTTCGGCCAGTTAAATCAGGAAAACCTTAAAGATTTTCTTGTTCAGCTAAAAGACACAAGAACTCTTCTATGTGATGTATCTCTTAAATCCATTGTAATAAACACAGGTATATTCAGACATGTAATAAAAAATATAATCTATAGTTTCAGCGAAAAACCTTCAGATTTTTTATCTTTTCCCGATGAAGTAAAAAAACTTTCTCATGAAGACAGAAAATCTTTTGATCTTTTACCCAGTGATGCATCATTTATATTCAAGAATTTTCTTTCTTCGGAAAAGTTCCTGGAAGAAGGACTCTCGTATGCCATCTTCGATAAAAACAGAATCATTTCCTGTGCCGGCACATATGCCATATCTGACAGATATGCAGACATATGTGTTTATACAGTGCCATGGCGGAGGAGAAAAAAGGGTTCCTATAAATGTGCCACAGCACTTATAAATGAATTATTTCTTATGGATAAATGGCCCACATGGACTGCAGAAGAAAGCCATGAACCTTCCAAAAAACTGGCGGAAAAACTCGGCATGGTTCAGGTGGACGAGATCTGCTGTTTTTATTGATTATTTATATCCCCTCAGTACATGTAAAAGTTCCTTATCATCATTACAGTTCTTGAAAAGAAGATCATTTACCTCTTCGAAAGGACATTCTTCAAAAAGAAGTTTTCCTGTCAGTTCCCTTGCCGTGTCAAAGGATATGAGTTCATTATGATGGGCCATGCCTATTTCGGAGGCCAGTCTTGACCTGTGGTCATTTATTTCTACCATGCGCTTATTTTTCGGATTTTTCCCGTTAAAGAGTATTATATTATAATATCCTCCTACACCGAAATTCCTTTCACAGGCCATGTTCAGAGCTTTCACCATCGTAAGCGCTCCTTCACAGGGGTCAATATTCCCTCTTCTTTCTTGAGGAGATTTTCCTGCAAGGAATTCACTCAGATAAAGCTGCATCATATCTGAACCTGAGCCGCCTGCAGCATAGGCAATGTCAACTTCTTCTTTAAACATTTTCCATATGGAAAATTGAAATATGCGGAAACCTGTACTATCATCATAACCTGCAAGGACTCCTGCATTCATAAAGACTGATTTTGTCTCGGGAATAGAGCCTTTCCATGTCATAAATTTCTGGCAGTCTGCAAGTATTTCTTTATCTTTCAGTTCTATTTTCTTGCCCTTTTTCTCATAACTTCCTGCCATGTAATCATTACTATCAAATCCGTAGAGACCTTTCATCTGCTGTGATATATGATTATGCTTCATACCTGTAATTATACCGTATACAAGCTCGGACATGTCTTCCATAGTCTTAAATTTTTCAGGAATTTTCCCGTCATTTTTTTCTTTTAAATTTTTATATTCTTCATGAAGTCTTCTGGAAATGGTAAATTTTATTTCATCACCTATCGTGGAAGTGCCTGTGTTTCCATAGGCAGCCACAAGACCCATTTCATCGATAATTTCCTGAGGTATAATCGGTTTTATTTTATCTGATACGAAAATCTTCATATCTTCAGGGTTCCAGCTTCTCTGTTCATCACATATCATAATCCCCGAGTAATCATTAAATCTTAATGCATTTATAGAAGTCATATTTTGCATCCTTTCCAGGTAATTTAGATAAAGATTATTTTATTACTTTGTTTCTATAAAATCAATAGAAAAAAAGTATTTTTTCTGGCAACTATTCTATTCAGAAATATTCTCCCGTGACTGATAATAAAAAATTCTCCGGATACACTTATATCAGTCGATTTTTTAAATAATTATTTCTTAAAAGGAGGAATATTTGCTGGCTTCCATGAATGATCTTTTAAATATTTAAATACCCCTTCTCTACCCTGTGTCGCTTCTACTGCCAGGAAAAGTTCCAGACCTTTCAGGTAATCTTTTTCACTCCTGGGTATAAAAGAAGTGCCTTCGTAGTAATATCTTACCCACTCGGCAAAACCTTCCGATATAAGAGGATCGAATTCACTTTTTCCTGTATATCTGTAATGCCAGGCATGGCCGTATTCATGAGCCAGAATTCCTTTAAAACAAAGATCTGTTCTTCCCTGATAGAGGGCATATATGACACTCCCTCCCTGCTCATTCACACAGAAACTCGTAGCTTCATATCCGGTATTACCTCCGTAGAGGGCATGCATTTCTCCTATTTCACTTCTGGAAGGAAGAAGTATTATTTCCTGAATTGCCGAAGGCCTCAGCTTCAGTTTTTGATAGACTGCCATTATAATTTCGTCAAAGGCCATATTCACACTTCTGTCTGTGCCGTATTTTACATAGGTGGAAGGCTGATTTTCAGGAGAATTTATAGAGGAAGTATAAAGAGAATTTGATACGGAAGGATCACACACGAGTATTGTATCTATTAACCCATTCTGTGTGGTCGAACAGAAGATAAGACCACTGTAAGGAGGGCTGTAGGCCTCTGTAGTTCCCCCTATAGATTTAACCTTCTGATATTTTCTCAGTTTCCCTATGGAAGACCCCACGCCGAGCCCCGAGGATGTTCTTATATCAGGAGTATCTATCCATATATATTTAACTTTTTCTCCGTCAAAATCTATTGTAAGAGAATTTAAAAGTTTAATATTATCCAGTTTTATCAGATCCGCTCTGGCCATACCTGTCTTAAGATAGGCTTTCCCGCTCTGAGTATAGAAGATACCGCCTTTTTTCAGATAATAAGTATTTTTTGATACTCCATAATCTGTGAGGACAGCTATAAAGGTGAGAAATATAAGTGAATATACAAAAGTTCTTAACATCATCTTTTACTGTATAAGTGAAAAAATAGTGAAGAGTTAAGGTTTTATTATTAAAACATTATGACCGGTCACTGCTCACTGATTTATTATTTCTCTCCTGCAGTGAATTTACCTTTTATAGAAAATAAAAACAGGGAAACATTTTTCAGATTATCTTTTACAAAGGAAAGGATTTTTTTCACTTTTCTATTAAATTTTGATATATTTTTTTCAGCCGCCTTATTTTTTTCTGCTATTTCCTTTTTCTTCCTTCTCTTTTCTTTCTTTATACTCATAACAGCTTCTATTTCATCATAATACCTCTCCTCCAGGACTTTTAACGCTTCCTCTTCAGAAATTTTTGTTCTTTTGCATACGTAACTTATCCTTTCCTTCAGATCGTTCTCTTTCATCATATTTCGCAATGTTTTTCTTTCGTCATAGTCATTTTCTTCCAGAAGTATTTTCGCTCCATCAGGTGAGAGTCCGCATAAGTTACAGATAAAATGTATTTTTTTCCCTTTTTCAGGAGAAACGCAGCATTCCATAGAGAGCAGTTTTATTTCTTTCTCTTCCTTCTGATCCTGTTCTATCATATCCTGCTCCATCTGTTTTATATTTAATTCTTCTATATATTTTTTTTCTGCTTCTTCCAGGTATTTTATATTTTCTTCTTCTCCACTGTATTTTTTATCTTCCCTGTCTTTACTTATGGCCTTAATAAAAGAGAATCTTATATCTTCCCGGTTAACGGAAAGGACTTCATTACATAACATTATGGCTTCCTCATATCTTCCCATGACAAAAAGGCATTTTGCTTTTACAAGCTGTGCTTGCATATTGTCAGGATTAATAACAAGGAACCTGTTACAGAAAAAAATTGCTTCATCGGATCTGTTCAAATCTGAAAGGAGAGATACTTTACCGAGTAAGGCATGATAATCATCAGGATCAATGTCCAGGGCTTTATTATAATATTTGAGAGCCTCCTGAAAATCTCCCTTACCGTATAAAATAGCAGCTTTTTTTGTTATTGCAATCGTATCATTCGGGTCAATTTCCAGAGCTTCATCACAGCATTTAATGGCGCCTTCATAATCACCTGCTTTATACCGGGCAATCATTCTGTCAATCCACATATCGACGTCATAGCCATTATCGTCATATTCCATGTCGGCACAATAATCATCGTTTTCCCGGAAGAAAGAGCCTTCTGTTTTTTCTTCCTCTATTAAATTTTCTTTCCCGTTATATTCTTCAGAGGCAAACATCTCTTCTTTATCCAGTTCTTTTATTAAAACCGGGGAAGCGTTAATCTCAGAAGAAAATTCTCTGTTTATATAAAGCCTGAAATCATTTCCCGAATAAACAAGTAAAAGATCTTTTTCAATATTAAATTTTCTTATATCAAAAACCATAAAAAATAACTTCTCTTTAGATACTGCAAGAACTGCAGAATAAAAACCAAAAGCAAATTTTATAATATAGTCCTTCTCCATTTTATTTTTACTGTAGAGCAGTTTACTCGTGGGAGAAATTATATGAAACAAAAATTCATTTCCATCTGTAAAAATTAAATTTAAAGCCCATTCTCTGGCTATAGCTATTCTGAGCTTTTTTTCACCTGGATTGAAATATATTCTGTAATCTCCTGCAGTATAATCTGAAATAATTCTGTTATTAATAAGATATGGCCAGTTGTGTTTCTCAAGATAGGCACAATTATCCAGAAACTCTTCTATCACCGAATTTCTTATATCAGATGCTATATACGGTAATATAGCAATTTCCGAAGCAATTGCCTGAACATCGTCCTTTGAAAATTCTTTCATAACCCGAGTCGATATTTCAGGAGGCATGGATACCATAATTATGGCGGACTTCTGTTTATCTGTGAGCTTCAATCTCTTTTCACACAGCGAAGGAACAGTATAACTACCAGTTAATTCATTTATACAGGCATTTATATTTTTATTTTGCTTCTCTTTTATGATACGAACAGCTTCTCCCAAAACATTCTTCATGGAAATGTGAAACACTCCTTTTATATTTTTACGGACTGCAAGATATTCTATTTTTATTTTATTGAAGGTATATTAAAAATTTGTTAATAAAAAATTAAATATTTGTTAACATTTTATAGTCTCTGGCTTTTTGCAGTATTTCCAGAGACAGGAGGAATTAAATATTTTATCTAGAATAT
>JBEHWO010000322.1:0-7828 GCA_040217695.1 Vulcanimicrobiota bacterium
TATTTGAATAGAATATAATGCAAAGTGGCATGATGTAAGTTTTAACAAATATGCCTGTTCCAGTTTAGATTTTTTTCGGAGGAGCGCCAGGCAGGCAAAGCCAGGAGATTTATAATACTAAAATTGATAGCGAATTGGTATTACACGTCACGCGTTACGCGTTACGCGAGGAGAAAAACCATAATTTGCCAGAGTTATTTTCTTACAGTCCCTTAGTACAGTAACAGATATGATCATTACAGGAAATCTTATTGAAAAACAATAAAATTATGATAAAATAGAATTATTGTAAATTTATGCAGAATGAGGAGGTTTTTTTATGGGAGAAGATACATATGCAATTGAAAAATCTTTTGAATTACAGGAACAGGACAGAGCACTGGGCGCTTTTTGTTACGGAGGCATACTCTTAAACCTGGTTACAGGCATAGGAGGACTTATTGTACCTCTTTATGTGCTTATATCGGAAAAGAAAAACACACCATCTTTAAAACTTCATGCCATACAGTCTCTTGCAAGTCAGGGAGGATTTTATATTATAACCGTTCTGGCATGGGGACTGGTACAAATAATTTCTAATTTTACATGTCTGGGATTATTGCTGGCCATACCTCTGGGACTGTTACTGCCTCTTGCCTGTGTTGGAGCACATCTTTACTGGGCATATAAAGCTTACCAGGGACAAAATTTCACCATACCTTTTATTTCGGATTTTGTGACAAAGCAATTCAGAAAAGAATAAGGTGATGTTATGAGTTCCGATTTTTTATGGAAACCGCCCGAAGGTTATGAAGAAGTAGAATCGGCAGTCGCCGGTATTACAGTCTTTGCTCCTGTACGTGAACAGTCTGCCACAAGGGAAACAGTCAAAAAATTTGAATGTCCTCAGTGCGGAGCAGATACAAAATATAATGTATCTGCCGGAGGAGTGGCATGCGAGCACTGTGGCCATGTAAAAACTGTGGAAGCAAAACATGAAGGCACTTCGGCAGAACAGTTTGAATTTACTCTCGAAACAATGAGTGAAGTAGAACAGGGATGGGGTGTGACACGGCAGGAACTTCACTGTAACAGTTGCGGTGCCGAATTAACACTTGTAGAAGGGGAAATTTCTACGAACTGCCCTTTCTGCACTTCCAGTAAAGTGAATATTCAGACTGCAAAATCTGATATATTGAGGCCCCGTTTCCTTATTCCATTTAAAATAAAACCTGAAGATACGGGAATAAAGGTAAAGGAATGGCTCAAAAAAGGCTGGTTTCATCCGAAAGAACTGTCTCAATCTTCAGATGTAAAGAATTTCAGCGGTATTTATATGCCTTTCTGGACCTTTGATGCAGATGTATCCTCTAAATGGGATGCAGAGGTAGGTCACGAAGAAAGTGAACGCTATTATGATTCCGATGCAAAAGAATGGAAAACAAGAACTGAAATACACTGGCAGTGGAAAAGCGGCTATGTAACGCTTAATCTGGATGATATCCTTATAAGCGGCAGTTCCTCTACAGGCCGTGTTATACTGGAAAAGCTCTATCCTTTTGAGTTAAAAGATCTTGTGTCATATAATCCTGATTTTCTTGCGGGATGGAAGGCTCAGGCCTACGATGTAACTCTCATAAAAGCCTGGGAAGACGGTAAAACCACTATCAGAGAAAAAGCAAAAGGAGCCTGTTACAGAGATACCGGTTCGAGTCATGTACGTAATTTCACCATGACGGCAGATCTATCAGGTGAAAAATGGCGTTATATTCTCCTTCCTGTCTATATTTCCGCCTATATGTTCAGAAATAAAGTCTATCAGGTTATGGTAAACGGTCAGACAGGGAATGTTGCAGGGCAGAGACCTGTCATATGGTGGCAGGTATGGGCTTTAATAGTACTTATGCTGTTACCCGGAGGGTTACTGGGATTGATAGGATTACCTCTGTTATTTCTTGGCGGAGTCGGCATTGTTCCTCTTATTCTGGGATTTATTTTGCTCATCTTCGGCATCACGGGTTCAGTATGGATACATAATTATGCAGTCAATGAGGAGGCTTCATGATGGACAGACCACCGTTACCTTCGGTTCAAATAGTAGAAAACACTGAAAATTCCTGGTGTGCTCATCTTATTTCGGCAGGGTGTATTAAATGCGGCCACGCCCATCTTATAGCAAAAGAATTTCCGGAGCATAAATGTCCCTGCTGTTATGAAGGAAACCTTGAAAGCCAGCCTGCAAGACTCAGGAAAGAACCTCCGGAATACATAATCCCATTCAGTAAAACAAAGGAAGATATAAAATCTGTAATTGAAAATTTCACGAAAGGCATATGGCTGAAGCCTGATGACTTCGACTCTTCCAGAATGCTGGAAAGGCTTCTTCCTGTATACAGACCTGTATGGCTTATAGACAGTGATATGAAAGGCTTCTGGAAGGCAGAGGTGGGATTTGACTATCAGGTAAAAAGCTCACAGGAAAATTTTGACGGAGGTCAGTGGAAAACAAAAGAGGTTATTAAAACAAATACGAAATGGGAGCCCAGAACAGGGGAACTGTGCCGCCATTACGATAATATAAATGTGCCCGCATCAAGTGATCACGTAAAAATAACAGAGCTGACAGGCGACTATGATCTTACCTGTTCCGAACCTTATTCACAGTATGAAAAACTGAACATTACTATCAGAATCCCCGATTTAATTCCGGAAAACATATGGCCTGATGTAAAAAATTCTATGGATAGCAAAGCTTCGGAAGAATGCAGGGTTGCTGCTTCTGCACAGCATACAGGTTATTTTACATTTAAAGGCAATTATGAGAATCTCAACTGGACACAGCTTTTACTGCCGTTGTATACCACATATTATAAAGATGATAACGGAAAATGTCATCGTGTATATATAAACGGTCAGACAGGTGCCACAGGAGGCATAAGGCTTGCTTCTCAGAAAAAAGGGTGGTTCTGGAGCGGAGGTCTTCTTCTTGCAGGTATTATTACTTTTATTCTCGGTCTGCTTATAGGAACAGTAATTCCGCCTCTTGCACTTCTCGGTGCTTTCCTTATACTTCTGTCCTTTATTCCTTCAATCCTGTCTATTTTCCCTGTAATTTCCACATGGAGATGGAATAAAAAACAGAAGGAAAAAAGATTCATTTAGAGATAACAATTTTAATTCTTCCCTCTTCCGCAGAATTAATCTGAACCTTATCCCTGATATAATCTGCCACGATAAGTCTTATTTTTCTTCCGTCTTCTACAGAGCCTTCATCTCTCCCGGCCATAAGGGGATTCCAGTTACCAAGAATATAGGAAGTGGCAAGTTTATAATTTTTACCTGTCTCAAGAGGTTTATCTCCCACAAAAACATCTGAAACCCTCTCCCCTTCGGGTTTCTTCGGGTCATAGGTCATATTAACCCCCGAAACCTGGTAGAGGCCCTGTGTGTTTTTAGGCCCCAGTAATTTATTCACACCGTCTTCCAGAATTTTCTTTATTGTTTCTCCCGTCACATTCCATGTTTCTACCGATGCATCAAGGGATTTTCCCATCCAGAGACTGGCTTCCGTGAGATCTTTCATTGTAATCTCACCTTCCGGAAGAACACTGGGAGGGGGATTTTTTCTGTCTGTAGCAAAAAAGTTACTGTCAAGGAGGGCAATATCGGCATCTGTTTCCTTCCTTATGGCATCTGTCACCATGTTGCCAAGGGTAGAATCTGTCGGAGTTTTTATGTCATGAATTAATTTTTTATTTAAAAATCCGAGTTTTTCCGAAAGAAGTGTATGTTCTTCCATGACATATTTATCTTTTATAGTTTTTACATCTTCATCAATCGGTGCTTTCCTGTCTACTGGAATCAATTTATGCTCTATAGAAACAATCTTCCCCGTCCCCCTGTCAAATTTTAAAGAAAGATCACCTAAATACAAATCATCTGTATTTACATCCGTGTGGGCACCTATACCGGCATGGACGATTCTTGTTCCGTTCACTTCCACTTTTTCTTTTGTAGGCGTATGGGTATGGCCTCCTATGATAAGATCTATGCCGGGAACCTGCCTGGCAATATCTTTATCGGATGTAATCTTTTTATGCGTTTCATTCGGTTCAAGCCCCAGGTGAGAAAGAAGTATAATATTTTTAATGCCTTTTGCTTTCACTTCTTCTACAGATTTTTTGACTGCTTCCAGAGGGTCTGTAAGGATTACATCCTTCACTTTACCCGGGTCTACCATAAGATCTTTCTTATCAGGTGTCCTCACACCTATAAAGGCAATCTTTATACCTTCTATTTCGGCTGTAGCGTACGGCGCAAGGCCTTTTGTATTTGCTCCCAGGAATGGGAAATCAGCCCTTCCTATGAGGGCTTTTCCTGCTTCAAATCCTCCGTCATCATAAAAATGATTGCCTGTTATGGCAAGGTCACAGTCTCTGTTATTCATAAAATCTATCTCTTCCCTGCCTCCTGAGACTATGGAATGAAATCTGTAACCCTGTGCGGCATCACCTGCATCAACCCAGAATTCATCCGGTTCTATGAGAGTGGATACTGATGCCATATTGCCATGAATATCATTTGTATGTTTCATGTTAAGAACAATTTCTTTATCGGAAACTGTGCCAGTTATATGTTTTTCCGTCTTATGTCCTTCTATATCGAGGTTAACTGGAAGCGAAACCGGGGATTTATGTTTAAATGTAAGGAAGTTTTCTTTTTTCGGTTCATGGGAAGATATAGTGACAGAATCATTTACAGATAAATTATCTTCTTCAGATTTCTTTTTTATTGCTTTTGTATCGTATTCATGTTTTGTATAATTTATTCTGTTTATATTCATATCATAATCCCCTCCGGAAAATAGACAGTGAAACTTCCTTTACTATATTATAATCCAAAATTTAATTTATCAAAGTGATAATATGTTAAATTTTTGTTAATTTTTATCAACTACTTTGTTCCCGGCGCCATTATACCCAGGTATATCAATTTCTCTTCAGTTCTTACGACAGCCTGTTCGGGAAGAAAATCTGCTGTAATATTCTCTCCTCCCCTGAGGTTTAATCTCTTCTGCCAGGAAGGTATACAGGTCGTAACACAGCGGTAAAGCTGTCTTGATACATAATCATATACGACAGGGCCTGTCACGGAGTAAAAACATGTTGCTTCTATTATGTAATCTCCGGGAGGAAGATCGGAAAAATTATAGTAACCATCGGAAGGAAGACTTGTAGAAGAAATCTCTCTTGTCTGAGGTATACGGGCAGAATTTAAATAAGTCTCTATTATTCTCACAGTGCCGCCTTCAAAATATTGATACACAACATGACCTGAAACAGTGGATTTCAGAGATGAAACTGTCTGAGGAACATCTTCGACAGTTATCCATACAGAGTTATTTTCAGTCGATATCCTGTAATAAATACCCAGATAATTTAACGTTTCCGTAACATTCAGATAATAGGAATTTTTCCCGCTATATCTGTCAGGCCCTGTGGCAAGAAGTGATAAAGGAGCAGATTGCCCGTTAATAACAAGCTGTGACGGAAGATTTTGAAGATAAAATTTACTGCCTGTCATAATCAGAAAATCTTCCACAGGGGCATAGAGAAAATTATTCTGATATATGACAGACGAGGAAAAAGGAATACCGTATATTACAAGCGGCGACTGAGGAGGATCGATAAAAGAAGCAGACAGTTTTGTAATTTGCTGCCCTTCTGCTTCTTCAGAAAACATAAAGAGTAATAAAAACAGAAAAAAAATTCTTTTAAATCCGAAGATATTCATATATTTCATTTCCCTCCTGCTTTAGAGTGAAAAGTGAAAAGTAAGTAACATCCTGTTCTTTTCACTATTCACTTTTCACTTTTCACCATTTACTATTCCTCACTCGCTGCAGTAGTTTTAACACTGACCGTTGCATTTGAATTTATCGATGTATTTTCTACAAGCATGAAGAGATATGTAAAATCAGAGCCGAATTTATCTATGTTTTTTACATCATTGATTTCTTCCTGAGTGACTGAATAAGTTCCGTTATTGTTCTTTAAATAAAAGAGTTTAACTTTGCAGTTTGACGATTTATCACTTAATTCCAGTTTAAATGTGTCATGAAAATTTTTGGATGAATAACAGACATATGCCGTGGAAAGACGTGATACGGAAAAAGATGAAGAAGAATTATCAGGGTCTTTCGCTTTTTTCTCAAGAAGCGATATATTTGGCTGGTTTACATTACGATCCTTGAAATTATAAAAGTAGTTCTTATTATAGACTGTACCGAAGATATAATAATCTTCTATATTTTCATTCAGGCAGGTTACCATGTCTTTCCCGAATTGTGTCTTAAATATATTATTAAATTCTTCTCCGTTATGTTTTGAAAAAGAAGACTTCATACTATTATGAAGTAGATTGGTGCCTGTGCCATATTTTTTAATCATATAGCTCCAGAAAGGAAATTTAGTATAATATTCATCATCACTGTCAAAGGTTTCATTCCATATACCGGTGTTCCAGTATTCGCCGGTATTGCAGTCGAACATCTCGGCAGGCCTGTTTACTGCTTTATATTCCATACAAACAGCCGTAGCCTCACCAAACCAGTTATAGAAAACTGCATCTCTGTTAGTATAGCTGAACTGTATTAAATGAAATAACTCATGATAGCATACACTTTTTCCCGTAACGGGATCAACAAGATTTTTATTAATTTCCAGAGTACCGCCTGTACCTGCTATACCATAGGATCTTGGATCAGGATTATAGTCGGCATAAGGATAGATATATACGGAAACATATTTTTCTCCCTTTGCAGATTGCAGATCGGAAGTTATCGGTTTATTATATCCGAGAGCACCGTAATAATCATAGGCTTCTTCAAGGGTTCTGGCAATGGCCTCCGTATAAGCCTGTTCACCGGAATTATTATAGAACATCTTAAAATGCTTTCCGCTGCTTATGAGACTCAACATAGTATTTGAGGATTTACCGGCACCGACAACGAGTGGCCCGCTTATTGTTCCAAGTTCTCCTCCCGATTCATTCCAGTCATCATCGTCTTCATCCAGATAGTCCAGATACAATACTATGTCCTGTGTATCACTATCATATATATAATCTGTAGGAAGCCATTTTGTTCCGTTCCATATAAAAGGGGTTTTCTCATCTGTGACATGTATTTTAACTGTGGCAGGTGTCTCTAACTCGGCTCCTTCATCTGTATTTCCCGTAGAGATTTTGTATATTTCACTTATCTCATCTCCGGCAGAAGCTGTAACTTCATTAATATTTACTCTGGCAATTTCAACAGAGCTATCATTTTTCAAAGAACCGCCGGGAATTTCTACTGTCATGTTACCCTCTGTTATCTTGCCTCCCTCTACGGCATGGATTGTAACCATATTTTTTTCTATTTCTGTCAGAGATGATACGGCACCGGGCGTAGATGTTATAACGGGCTGAACTGTGGGAGTGGGAAGAATAGAAAGACTATCTCCTCCGCAGCCTGAAGATAATATTATAATAAGGGAAATGAGAAGTAATAAATATTTTTTTGACATTATATAACCTCCTGAACTATATATTTACAGTCGTAACGCGTAACGAGTGACGCGTGACGGGTTTAATCCCATGGGCATCACGCATTACTTATTACGTATTACGAAGCTATTATTTATTAATAGTCATAAAATAAAATTAAACTGTTTCCTGTTTTTATATTATACAACAAAATATGTTAAAAAATATTAAAAATTATAATTTTTTAAAATCAGCCACTGACGGCTATGACGAATGAAAATTTGTTCCTCCCGTCACGCGTTACGCGTTACGCGTTACGATT
>JBEHWO010000323.1:0-7695 GCA_040217695.1 Vulcanimicrobiota bacterium
AAGAAATACATCCCATGAACTCATGTCTTTTGAAAATACTGTCCTGAGAGTGCCACTTCCCATCTGAAGCATTATGTTCCAGTCAGTAAAATCATTTGAATATCTTGTTTCTGCTTTTAAAAATCTGTCCTGGGCAAAGAGTGTCTGTGTGGAGCAAACTATTATAAAGAATAATAACAGGAAATTGATAAATTTTTTCATAAAAGTACTCCTTTTCAAAAATCTGTTGTCCAACATTTATGATAACATCTTTTAACAGTTTCTTTGCAAATTTATTTTTTACTCATACTCCTGGTCT
Organism: Vulcanimicrobiota bacterium; assembly: GCA_040217695.1. Lineage (GTDB taxonomy): Bacteria > Vulcanimicrobiota > SpSt-956 > SpSt-956 > JAKJGF01 > CALARM01. The sequence continues at coordinate 299 of JBEHWO010000323.1, forward strand.
CTTTTCTTAGATTCTCTTTGATCCACATTCTTATTAAAGCTGTATAACTCAGTCCTTTATAATGAGCTAATTTTTGAACCATTTCTACATCATCCGGATCTAACCTGACTGTTAAAGTTTTCTTGGGGTTACGGACAAACTCAATTTCTGCTTCTTTTGTGTCTTCAAAATAATCTTCAAAACTGTGATTATCCCAGAAATCAGCTGCTTCTTTATCAGTTTTAAATTTCGGTATATTAATTATAATCACCTCCTGTTTTTTTGATAATATTTCCTTTCCCATTCATTCATATCTCTTGCAGTGATCAACTTTACCTGGCCCCGTTTCAAAAACTTCATTACCAGGAATAAATATCTACCGGATTCAGTCTGTCCCAGAACATAGCTTAAACCTTCTCTGCCGGTTTTAATAAATGGCCTTTCGTATTCATTAAAACAGACTTCTTCCACCTCTTCAGGTATGACATTATGTTTGCTTATATGATTTATATTTTCTCTTGTCCATTTTATAGAAGATATTTTTTGCATCTTAATTATTATTTTAACAAACGTATTCGTTTTGTCAAGATAAATAATTTCTGCCCTATAATCTATACAAAAAATTAATTTTATGTTATTTTATTTTATGCAAGCAGTGCTTGAAATAATTTCAGAAAGAGGGAAGAACATGGAAGAAAAATCAGCCTTTGTTATGATAAAATTTGAACATAAAGACAGATTTGTATCTGCATATAAAGAACTGTATTCTATGGATAAGGTTGTATCATGTGATGCTGTAAAGGGAATATATGACCTGGTGCTTTTTCTCAGAGCCGACAATATGGAAAAGTGTCTGGAAGATATAAAAAAACTCGATGGTATAAAAGAAGCTGATTTTATGCCCCTTATCCCTCGTTTCGTAGATGAAAAGAGTAATATGGAAGAGAAAAAGACAGAAAAAAACAGTCTTCTTTCTTCCTATGTGATGGTTGAAAGTGACAGTGAAAAGAAAGAAACAGTTCATAGATTACTCTGTTCTATTGATACAGTGAAATCATGTGATCCCGTAGAAGGAAAATTTGACATGATCCTCTTTATGGAGTCAGAGAGTTTTGATGATATAAATAAAGTAATAAAAGAACGAATTAAATATATGGATGGTGTGTTAAGGATAAAAGAATGTGCTGTAATCAGTATGTCCTGATTATATTCGTAGAGGCTAAAACATGGGATAAGATTGGATGAAAATAAATACAAAAGAAAAGAGAAAAGATAAAATTTTAGATTTACTTTCCGGAAGAAAAAGAATTTCCGTAAAAGATAACGGTTCTATATCTGCTGCTGTTTTGATTCCCATTTTTTTTAAACATGGAGAAGATCATCTTCTCTTTACAAAAAGAACGGAAACAGTTGAAACTCACAGGGGGCAGATTTCCTTCCCGGGAGGTGTGAGGGATAAATCTGATAAAACCCTGGAAGAAACAGCCCTCAGAGAATCCTTCGAAGAAATCGGGCTTATAAGGGAAGATATAGACACTCTCGGTGCCATTGATGATTTTATTACAGGTACAGGCTACTGTATATACCCTCTTGTCGCTATCATACCATATCCATATGATTTTAAAGTCAGTGAAAAAGAAGTTGCCGAAATTCTGGAAGTTCCTGTTTCTACCCTTCTTGACAGGAGAAATTATATAGAAGACAGAAATTATATCTATAAAGGCAAACCCTATGATTACTGTGCTTTTAAATATGGGAAACATAACATATGGGGAACTACGGGAAGGATCGTAAGAAATTTCCTGACCCTTTTTTATGGATGGAATTTTGTTGACAGGAGGTGATTTACGGCAGGTGACCTGTGACCTGTGACTGTATTCATCGGTTACTTGTTTCCAGTAAGAAATGTATAGACCGGAATCATTACGTAAGTAACCTCTTTACTCTTCACTCTTCACTCTTCACCCTTCACATCACCATGAAACCTCCTTCAATCGGCCAGAGACTCCATAACACATACCAGATTACCCGTATCCTTGGAAGAGGCGGTCAGTGCCTTGTTTATCTCGCATATGATGTCCATCGGGGAAAAGATGTAGTAATTAAAGAACTCTTAAGGTCCGAAGGCTCGATAGCAGACGAGATTAAAGAACTGGAACTGTTCAGGGGAGAATACAGGATATTATCACAACTCGATCACCCTTCTCTTCCGAAAGGCTATGATTTTTTTGTGGAAGGGAGCAAATATTTTATATCTGTAGAATATATTGAAGGACAGAATCTGGAAGATATAATAAAAAAAAGTAAAGAACCTCTCTATGAAGAAATAGTACTGAACTGGGCCAGACAGCTTGCGGAAATCCTGACTTATTTCTATAATTTAAAACCTTTTCCTCTCGTGTTGAGAGACATAAAACCTTCAAATATCGTAATTACTCCGCAGGGACTGATAAAACCGGTGGATTTTACTATAGCCAAATTCTTGAAAAGAGAAGAAAAAGAAGATTCTATTAAAATGGGAAGCCCGGGATATGCCCCCAGAGAACAGTATCTGGGCCGTTCCGATACGAGAAGTGATATTTATTCCTTCGGTGCTACCATGTATTATTTCCTTACAAAATACGATCCTGCAGAAAATCCCTTCAATTTCCCGCCTTTAAAAACGTTAAATCCTGAAGTCTCACAGGAATTTTCTGCTTTAATACATAGAACCCTGAGGGATAACCCCGACGAAAGATTTCAGTCCCCTCTGGAACTGCTCGAAGAACTGGATAAGATTTCTGCTAAATATATAAATAAATACTCAGGAGATGAGACTGAATATGGTGAAGGAGAAAAATATTTTGCTGTAAATGCATGGAGACTGGCTTTAAAACATTTCAGAAAAGCCATTGACAGCAACCCCAATAATGCAAAATATCATTTCAGAGCAGGAGAATGCCTTTATAATCTGAGGGATGTTTTTTCTGCTTTTGAACAGGTCAATTCTGTGCCATTCCTATTTCCCGACGTAAATCCTCTCCAGGTAGAAGAGTGGAAAGATTTTTATGATCGTCTTAAACATGCCGTATACTCTTCATGGCCAGAAAAATACAGAGACTGTAAGCATACAAACAATCAGTGCTCTCCGGAGAATATTTCCCCTGATCCTGTACCGGCAAAATTTATTTCTCTCCCGGAAAAATCTGTCCTTATGCCGGTTATATACGAAGGTACGGCCTGTATAGTTTTATATCGGCAGGGACTTGCTTCTTTCGATTTGCTCTCAGGTGAAAGGAAATGGTTTTTCAGGCATATGTCCAATCTGTCTGTTCCTTCTGTGACAGGAGACAGGGTCATATTCGGCTCTGATGATACCTTTATATACTGCCTTTCCCGGCAGGAGGGAAAAGAACTATGGAAGTTTAAAACACCGGGACCTGTGACTGTATCTCCCGAAATAAAAGAAGGGTATGTTTATTTTATTTCTTATTATGAACATATTTATGCCATTGATATTGAAGACGGTAAAGAACTGTGGAGCCTTCAGACAAAAAAACCTGTACATAATATGGCTATAAATAATGATTTGATTGTTCTTCTGTCTTCTTCCGGTTATATGTACGGTATTGATTATATGACAGGTAAGATTAAATCTTCTGTCTCTATATTTCCTTCATCTTATATTTCTATAATTAAAAATATGATACTACTGACAGGAGAAAATGGAATTTCTGTGGTTAAGGATTCGGCTCTTTTTGATTCCTTTAATGTTAAAATCCTCTTTCCTCCTGTAACAGACAGGGAATTTTTTTATGCTGCCACAGAAGCAGGTATTGCATGTTTTGATTGCACAGGCAGGATTTCCCTGAAATATACTAGTTCCGATATGCCGGAAATAAAATGTTCTCCTGTAATGGCAGGTGAATTTTTATTCCTTATATCTGGCAGAACATTATATGTAACTGATATGTCATTAAATATATGTGAGAAAATAGATTTGAATTTCCCCCCTTCCTCTCCTCCTGTAATTGCAGACGGAAATATTTATATAGTCTCAGAAAAAAAGCTCCATATTCTGACTTCTCCCGAAAGAGCTTCTATGGATTACCTTAAAACTGCAGTGACTTATTTCGAAAAACATGATTATAAATCTGCCATAAAAGATCTTGAAAAATCACTGAAATTTTCTCAGACAAATATTGAAGCACTGTCATTACTTGCAAAAAGCTGTTATCTCTCGGGAGGGATGTTTTATTATAACAGGGCCATAGAATATGCAAAACAGGCACTTTCTCTGGAAAGCAGGGATGAATTTCATGAACTTATGGGAGATTCCTACTTCTCTCTTCGTAAATATGAAGAGGCCCTGCAGGAATATAATCTTCTTCTCTCGTCAGATGAGAAAAACCCCGTCTATCTCTTTAAAATTTCTGTGATTTATATGGCGAAAAAAAATTTTTCGGATGCAATAACAAAGCTCGAAGAACTCGCCGGTATAGAGACAAAATCGGTAAATTTTTATTACCTTGCTTCAGCCTATTTTAGAAACGGTAAATTAGACAAAAGCCTTTCTCTTTATAAAGAAGCCAGGCAGAGGATAACAGTTGATGAGGAAGGAAACTGTTTTGAACTCGACTCTGACGGTAACAGAAGTGAGATTTTGCCCCTCAATCTGAGGAATTTTCTGGAAGGTAAAAGATATATAACGTTATTTAATATAAAATCACTGGAAGACAGTATTAAAATAATAGAAGATTTTCTCCTTTGCCTTACTTATTTTAAAGAGACTAAATATGATGAAACTCTGGATATGCTGAATAATCTTCTGAAGCTGGACAGTGAATTTGCCTACGGTTACCATCTTGCAGGTAAAATTTACGTTGAAAAAAGGGATTATCTTGATGCAAGGGGATATTTCAGAGATGCTATAAAATATAAAGATAATGAAGCCATTTTTTACCTGGATTATGCAAAGACCCAGTATTTGATAGGGGAAGTGGCTTCTTCCAGAGAAGTGGAGGAAAAATTCAGAAAAGCTACAGAATTATATTGTACCGGGCAATCTATTGAAATAAATGACACGATAGAAGAAGAATTTAATGTTTTCGGTGACAATTATTTTAATGAAAACTCCTTTGACCTTCCCGTCTTTTTGTACGGCCTTCTTAAAGAATTGAATAAAAATAAAGCTATTTATCCCTTTAAACTCGGTAAAGCCCTTATGGGGCAGAGACGTTATCTGGAATCTCTGAAACATTTTCAGGAAGCTATTCTTCTGGATAACAGGAACCCCTTTTTTTACGGTGAAGCAGGGATAGCCTATCATAACCTGGGAGAAGATGACTCTGCACTGGAGAATTTTGCTAAAACTATGTCCCATAAATTAACAGGCCTTGAAGTCTACAGCAAACTAAAAGAGGAGCTTGAAGTGAAAATCAGAGTCGCCAGAGGTTTAATAGGAAAGGCAAAAAATCACTTTACCGTTATTTCAAGCCGTGCTACATGGGGAAGGTACGAACTGTTACAGAATAAAAAAAGTGAGGTTCGTGCCGGCTTTGAACAGGCTTTTAAAATTTTGCCCCTGAGAAGGGATTTCAGAGAACTCTATGCTGAAATATTTGAGGGAGAAAAACTCTATGATAAAGCTCTGGAACAGATAAAAATATGTGAAAAACTCAGACCTGATTTACTCATATACAAAGGTAAAGCAGGCGATCTTTATATGAAAAAGAAAGAGTGGGTTAAAGCCATAGATTGTTATGTAAAACTTCCTTTTGAAAGGGAATATTTTCCTTTTTTATTAAATCTTGCCAGAGCTTACTGTATGAAATGGTCCATAGATTCTGCTTATTCATTACTGGATAATCTGATGAAAAACTTCCCTTCTTTTTCCCGTGAAATAGAAGAAAAAAGACATGAAATAGATAATTATGTAAGATTTTACAGCTGGAATGATTCGTTCGGCTATCCTTCCACTTCAAGATTTCAGGCGTCCCGCCTGTGGGATCAGTCCTTACATGCATCATCTGTTTCATTATTTTTACACTTTAAGAAGAATTTTGACCCTGCGTACAGTGAGGATGAAGTCCGTTTGTTCCGGCCGAATTTTTTTATTGCCGATCCTGTCGTATTTAATAAAGAGGTTTATATAGCAACAGAAAAAGGTGAACTTCATGTTATGGATATGGAAAAGGAGTATATAAAATTTACTCTTACTCTCCCTGAAAGAATAAGATTTATTACAGGCCCCACTGCTATAACACATCCTCCTGCAGTTACACAGGATAAGATTTTTATAACGGCAGGAAGATTCATATACTCTATTAATAAGTCTGCTATGGAAATGAGCAGGTTTATGCAATTAAGACTTCCTTACAGACCGACTGTTTATCATACGAGAAAGGATCTCGCCTCACTTTCCTCCGGCCCTGTATGGAATAAAGGATTTGTTTACTGCACATTGAAAAACGGTTCCGTTTGTTCTCTGAATGAGGATCTGGAATTGTTCAGATGGACTTTTAACTGCAAAGAAAAATTACTGTCTCCTCCATGTCTTTCAAAAGATAAACTTTTATTTACTGCCCTGAGCGGTAATGTTTATGCTCTCTCGGAGGATTCCGGCAATCTTCTCTGGGTTTTAAAGACATATGACAAAATCGTTTTACCTCCTGTAATATATGATGAAACAGCCTTTGTTGTGACCCATAGAGGAAAAATAATGGCAATTGAACTTGATAACGGACAGATTATCTGGGAATTTTCCGGCAATGCCGGAAAGGTTTCTGTTCCGCCATGTGCCGGTGAACATATAGTTTACTGCGGAACGGATAAGCATATGATTTATGGTCTTGATATCTCAGATGGTAACGTTATGAAGGAGATTAATGTAAAATATCCTGTTAAATCCATTGCTCTTACAGAAAAAGACCTTTTTTTTACAGCCAATCGCGGCTATTCAGGAGGCATTTTATGTGCTGTAGATCTTGAAGATTTTCATATGCGTGAAATAGAACTCCTGCATAGACCCGGAACTTCTCCGGCCCTTGCAAACGGTATGGTCTGCATCACCGATAAAGCCGGATATTTATATGTTTTTGCATCTTATAGATACAAAAGCTCTAAATTCATTGAATCCTGATTGTACGCTTTATTACATAATTTAATCATAAATTAGATTATATTTAACTGAAATTTTGTCATTATCAATTATGGTGGATTGCTCACTATTTATGAAAAAGCAGGAATTTCAATTTTATACAAGAAAAGAGATAATATACGAGATTATAATAGACATAAAGAGAAATGAAGATTCGTCCTCGCGTCACGCGTTACGCGTCACGCGTCACGATATATAAGATTCTGGTTACTAATTTATCTGTTACGGTAATTAGTTGTTAAATTTCAGTTAATAATTAAAGCTAATCGCTAACAGCTAA
>JBEHWO010000324.1:0-7687 GCA_040217695.1 Vulcanimicrobiota bacterium
ATTATTACCAAACTCATATAATATTTTTTCTATGTCTTTTTCATCTTTTAATCGAAAAATTAATGTACTCTGTTTTTTAAATTCTTTTATAGCATCTGCCACATGTTTATCTTCTTCGAACTGTTCGAGTGCTACAAGAGCCTCTTCTCTGACTTCATAAGAAGGATCTTTTAATGCGTCCAGAAGAATTTCTATAGAATCGCCTGCGCCGAGTTTACCAAGCGCTCTTGCACATGCTGCTCTGACTGCACTGTCTTTATCTCTGCATAACAGATCAGACATAACAGGTATAGCTTCAAAAGCCTCCATTTCAGTGAGTATTTCCGCTATTTTATCCCGCCCGACAGAATAGTCTGTTTCCAGTGCTTTTATAAGGTATGGTACGGAAAGGGCAGATTTAAAATGTCCGATGGCTTCTATTATTTCAATCCTTGCAGCATCAAATTCATTTAATGTTTCAAGTTCTTTACACAATTCAATTACCGGGTCATTCATTTCCATAGGTTCACAGACTGTCTCCTCTTTATATTCAAGTTTTTTCTTTCTTTCCAGTTCAAGGGCTCTGTCAAAACACTCAATAGAAGCGTCCGTGTTTCCCAGTTCTTTATAGACACGACCTTTATTGAGCCATAATGTTATTTCCATATCACTTCCTGTTTCTATAGCTCCATCAAAACACCTGAGGGCTTCCTCAAATTTACCATCCCCAAGAAGCTTTAGACCTTTATCATTTAGCTCCCTGGTTTTATGAGCATCCTCCATTATGTAACTCCTAATTTCTAAGCAATCAGGAATCAACAGATAACTTTATATGGTGATCTATATGAGAATCGTGACGCGTGACGCGTGACGCGTGACGCGAGGAATATTCCCTTTTTGTTGTAACCACACACTCATGGCAATTACCCATCAATATAAAGCTGATTGCTAAAAGCTGAATGCTATTTCAAATCTTTTTTAATCTTCTTGCAGGCATACCTTTGGATGAAGAACCGGAAGGGAGTGACGTTTTCTTCTTCAGTGTGAATTTTTTTGATCCTGTTGCCTCCGGTTCTTCCTCTTCTACTCTTTCTTCAGGTTCTCCTCCAAACTTCATGCCTGCAAATTTTGCTTTAAGTAATGATCTCTTCGAATCAGGCTCGGCGAAATCACTTCTGCCGGGTGATTTTATGGTATCGCCATCACTGTCTGTCATGGGGGAGAACTTCGGAGGTAAAGAAAGACGGTCAGAAGGTAATTTTTCTACAGGTCTATCCTGTACATCCAATGCTCCCTCTTCTTCCGAAGAATTATCGGAAAAATCTATTTCAATACCTTCAAAACTTATAATTTTCAGTTCATCTTCTTCGGGAGCTTCTTCCTGAGGCGGCTCTTCCTGCGGAGGTTCTTCTTCATGCTCAAAAGAAAGTCCGCCACCGCCTGCCATATCAAAACTTATAATTTTCAGTTCATCTTCTTCGGGAGCTTCTTCCCCGGGCGGCTCTTCTTCTGTTTCAAATTGTAACTGCTGTTCCAGCCTGGGAGAGAACTCATGTGTTTCATATCTTACATCATCCTCAAATGACTCAATCTCCATTTCTCCGTCAGGAAGAACCGGTTCTTCCTGAACTACAGTTCTCTCATCTGGCACTTCTTCTCTTTCTATATAGGCCTGTCTTGTCATTCTTTCAAGGAAATCCTGTACCTTATCCTTATCTTTATCTTTTTCCTGTATCTCTCTTTCAGTTACCTGTGTCGTAACAAGTTTTACTTCTTCTATCTTATTCAACAGAAGGAGAATCTCTGTCAATTTACACTGTACCAGCTCGTTGTTACCATCGATATGTTTTGCTTTTCTATATAATTTCTCTGCTTCCTCATATTTTTTGAGCCACCGGTAAAGATCTCCCATAGCAATAAGGTAATCAATGTTTACCGGTGAAGCCTCTATAGCTTTATCATAATTATCTTCTGCTTCTTCATATTTTCTCTCCATCTGATATATCTGGCCTGTATGATAATATGCTTCATGATTTAGAGGGTCAATTTCTACAGTTCTGGAGAAACATTGCATGGCATTTTCATAATCACCTGTTTTCATGTAAACAATGCCGATACCTTTTAAAACGGCAGGATTATCAGGAGCAATATCTATGGCTTCTTTAAATTTATTTATGGCCAGTTCATATTCCCCTACTGCTGAAAAAGAACAGGCAAGACCTATAATTGCATCAATAGAATCAGGTGCATTTTCAAGGGTCTGATCGAAAATCTCCATTGCTTTTCCATATTCCTGCATATCCATATAAATCTTACCGAGATTGGTCATGGATTCGAGGCTGGAGAAACCCAGCGAGGCAGCTTTCTCATAACATGAAGAAGCATCTTCATGCCTTCCAGTGGCGCTGTAAACCAGCCCGAGTCCCATATAAGAAGGTGCAAGACCGGGATTAAGTTCCTGGGCGTTATAGAAATTATCCATAGCCATTTCATAATTTCCCTGTTTCAAATATACCTGGCCTATATTATTAAGTGCTATAGCTTCGGCAGGATTACATTCAATGGCACGCTGAAAATATTCTATACCTTCATTATATTGTTCCGATTTTACAGATATAATACCGGAAGCTATATAAAGGGCAGGCAGATTTGGATCTATCTGAGAAACTTTTTCCAGGAGTTCGCCTGCTTTAGAGAAATCACCCTGCTCTATATATACATTTGCCATATTGGTATTTAATACCGGTTCATGAGGATCTATCGTAAGGGCATAAGAATAATACTCAAGGGCTTTATCGTAATTTTTATGGAGAGCATAAATATTACCGAGACCTATATAGGCAGAAAGCAGCTGAGGGTCTATACTTAAACCCTGTTCAAAATAGCTGATAGCTTTATCATAATCCCTCAGTTCAGTAAATACATTTCCAAGACCGCTGTAAGCTGCAGTAAAATTACTGTCTATCTCCAGAGCAGTTTCATAACATGTTATTGCCTTATCAATCTCTTTCAATTCAAGATAGGTATTACCGAGGCCGTAATGGAACAGAGGATCTCCGTTATCCAGTTCAATCGCTCTGTAGTAATTATTAAAGGCATTTTCATATTCTTTAATATGCCAGTATACGGTACCAATACCACTGTATGCATTTGCCAGGTTCGGGTCATATTCTATAGACTGCATATAATACTCTATAGACCTTGTGTAATCTTTCAGTTCAAAATAAATATTGCCCAGGCTATAAGAGGGATAGGATATATTTATTCCTTCTTCTATTGCATGTTCATAACTGGCAATAGCTTTTTCATAATCTCCAAGACGATAGTTGGCATTACCCATTTCATAATGGTTAGGAGAAGCGCTGTTATCAGGTAATTCTAATATACGTTGATAGTTTTCAATAGATTTTTCATATTTATTTACAAGGAGATCTTCTATTTTTTCTGCCAGTTCTTTCTGGGCAACATCCTGAGTTTCCGGTTTCGTAGTTTTTCTCTTTTCTCCGGGCAGGGCAGGTAATACAACATCTCTGTCTTCGTCCGAAACAATTATCAGATCCTGATAATAAGATGCCAGCTTGGAATCCAGTTCTATAGCCGTATCATAACATTCAAGAGACTTATCAAATTCCTGCAGGTTTGAATATATACCGCCAAGAGCATAATGAGACGGTGCGAACTCCGGATCACATTCTATAGCCTTTTGATAGCTATCTTTGGCTTTTTCATAGTCTCCTGTACCGGAATAAAGATTGCCAAGGGTAAAATGGAAAAGAGCATTGGCAGGTTCAATGGAAATAGCTGTCTGAAAACATTTAAGGGCATTCTGAAAGTCAACTTTTTCTATATAAACACTGCCCAGACTGTGATAAATAACAGGGTCATTCGGTTCCAGTTCCAGTGCTCTGTTAAAATATTGAATTGCTTTCTCAAAATCCCTCTTCTGTGCACAGGCGGAAGCGAGGCCGTAAACAGGGGCAACATAATCAGGGGACAGGTTTATGGCATTTGTAAAATGCTTTATGGCATCATTATATTTCTTCATGGAAAGACATACACTGCCTGTTCCGTATATAGCCTGAACAAAATCAGGATTGATACTGAGAGCTTTCTGATAATTCACAAGAGCTTTATCATTCTGTTTCAACTTGAAACATACAAGACCGAGATTATAATAAAAAGCCTGATCATTGGGATTAAGTTTTAAAGCTTTTTCATAATTCACAAGAGCTTTCTCATAATCTTCTTTGTAAAAACAGCTCAGTCCCAGGTTATAATAGAGAGTGGGAATATTCGGTTCTATATCGATAGCCATTTCGTAATGCTGTATGGCTTTATCGTAATCTCCGAGTCTGCTGTATAAAGTTCCGAGGCTGTCATAAGGCGCGGCAAGATTGGGATCTATGTCTATAACCCTGAGGAGATATTCTTCGGCTTTCTGATATTCACCTATATCTGAATAAACATGGGCAATTTTATATAAAGGCAGCAGTGCATCAGGAGCAAGTGTAATGGCTTTACCGTAATTATTCAGAGATTTTTCCACATCCTGAAGTACTGTGTACATATCCCCGAGAATTACATATGCTTCAGGATCACCTTTAACCTCTTCTATATAGGTACCCAGGTGTTCTACCGCACTTTTAGTATCTCCTTCTTCAAAATACATTTTTCCAAGGAGTTTATAAAGAGGATAATAAGTAGAGTATTTTTCAAGCCCTTTCTGGGCTATAGCCATAGCTTCTTCAAAATTCTGAGAAGATTGCAATTGCATGCATAATTCACAATAACCTCTCCCCAGAGTCTTAGTGATTCTTTCGGATTTAATACCTTTCTTCACAGAAGCTTCAAGGCATTCTATGGCCTTTTTCGGGTTTTTCAGTTGAATAAGACATTCTGCCTTCAGGAAAACAGTTTCTTCCTGTTCCGTTCCCGTTTTAATTGCCTGTTCAACGTATTTCAGAGCTTCTTCAAAATTTCTGCTTCTCAAATAATATAAAGCCAGTCTGCAATTCGCATCGCTGTTCTGAGGATCTTCGTGAAGAGCTTTTTTAAAAAAATCTGCCGCCCTTTCAATATCGCCTCCGTCCCAGAAATGGATACCTTCTGCCAGGAATTTATCTGCATTACCTTTTCCCATAAATAATCACCTGCAAATTTCGTGTATTTTATAATTCTCCGCCAGTCCCTTACGTTAACAGGTTAATTCTATAAGATGAAATACTTTTCCTTCTCAGAAAGTTGTATCCTTCTATTCTTTTCTGCTATAATTTAAAGGTATAGGAATTTTCATTTTTAATGGCGTAAAATAAAGATTTAGATAAAAATTAAGTAAAGGCAGTTTATCTAAATAATTTATATTCGTGACAGGTAAGGAGTGACGGGAGGTAATTACCGGTGTTATATAAATCCCGGAAATCAGAAGTAGATATATTGCTCAGAGCAAGATATCCGTTGATATATATCATATCTTACGAAGAAGAAAGAATAATAACAAACATACATGACATAGCAGGAAAAAGAAAAAATATTTACTGCTGGACAGTAACTGAAGGGTTAAAAAGAGAAAAGGGAAAAATTACAGGCACTGAAAAAAGTCCGATGGAAATACTGAATTATATACTCAATTACAGAGCTGGCGGGAACAGTATTTTTATTCTCCTCGATTTCCACATATATTTTAAAGATCCGTCTGTACAATCTGCCATAAAAAATCTATCCCGAACATTGAGACAGACAGATAATAATATAATTTTCATATCTCCGGTCCTCGATTTACCTGTAGAAATAGATAAAGATATAAAAACCATGGATTACGATCTTCCGTCATATGAAGACATAGAAAAATTACTCCGTCATGCTTTTACCGACAGAAATATTATGTCCGAAGAAGAGAATATTATAAAAAATTTCATAACTTCATGCCGCGGTCTTACCATGAAAGAAATAGAAAGAGTCATTGAAAAAACCTTTATTCTGGGTCATGGAAAAAATCTATCGATTAATTCGATTATAGATGAAAAAAAACAGATAATAAGAAAAACAGAATTACTGGAATTCTATACAGAAACAGAAGGATTTGAACATACGGGAGGACTTGAAAAACTGAAAAAATGGCTCTTAAAAAGAGGAAAAGTTTTTCAGAAAAAAGATTTTATTACTGATCGGCCAGAAGGCGTAATCCTTATCGGGCCTGCAGGATGCGGGAAAAGTCTTATAGCAAAAGGACTTGCACGGGAATGGTCTGTTCCTTTAATTAAACTCGACACAGGAAGGCTATTCAGTCCTCTTATGGGTTCTTCGGAAGAAAACCTGCGGAAAGCCATAATTACAGCAGAAGCCACATGTCCTGCAATTTTATGGATTGATAATGCCGACAGAGGTTTTTACGGAGTCAACAGATCGACAGATTCCGGCGTAACTGCAAGACTGTTCGGAAGTTTTATAAACTGGCTTCAGGAGAAATCTTCTCCAGTATTTGTTGTTGCCACTGCAAAGAGTCCATTCAATCTTCCCCCTGAATTCCTCAGAAAAGGCAGATTTGATGAAATATTTTTCCTCGATCTGCCCGATACGGAAGAGAGAAAAAAAATTTTCAAAATATATACGGCCAGTGTGTTTATGTCAGACAAAGAACTTGAAACACTGGCATGTAACAGCAAAAATTTCAGCGGATACGATATAAAAAAAGCTGTTATTTCCTCACTTTACGATTCCTATGAACAGGGAGAAACATTAAATTATAAGATAATACTGAAAAATCTTCAAAATATGATACCAGATATTTCACCGGAAGAAACTCTAAAAATCAGAGAATGGGCAAAAAATAATGCAAGAAAAGCAAGTTAACGCGTCACGCGTGACGCGTGATGCGTGACGGCTGTCATTACCGCTAACGACTCACGATTCACGACTCACGACTCACTGATTTTCCCCTATTCACAAAACATGACAAATCCACTATAATATTTAAAAGAGGTGAAATTAAATGTCCCATTTTACGACTGTTAAGACAAAGATTACAGACAGAGAATGTGTTAAAAAAGCTATTAAAGAACTCGGATATAATTACAGTGATGCAAGGGCTGAAATAAAAGGCTATCAGGATAAAAAAGTCAAAGCAGATATTGCGGTAAAAACCGGCACATCCTATGATATAGGTATAGTATGGAACGGTGAAACCTGCGATATAGTAGCTGACTGGTGGGGTGTGGAACAGAGTTCTTCCATAAAACAGAAGAATTTTATTCAGGCCATTACACAGAAATATGCCTGCTTAAAAACAAAAGAAGTTCTTTCCCGCCAGGGTTTTACCCTGGCAGAAGAAGAGGTCAATGAAAACCGGGAAATAGTACTTACAGTACGTCAGTGGTAATTGTATCGTAACGCTTAACGCGTGACGCGAGGAGACTGATTGTTCTAACAATTTGCCGGAGTTATTTTTCTTACAATCCTTAGTACTTATAGCGGTAAATATTCCACTGGTTATAGTCGTTACGCGTAACGCGTGACGCGTGACGCGAGGAGACTGATTGTTCTAACAATTTGCCGGAGTTATTTTTCTTACAATCCTAAGTACCGTAACAGATAAATTAGTAACCAAAATCTTATATATCGTGACGCGTTACGCGTGACGCGTAACGCGTGACGCGTAACGCGTTACGGGAGCAGAAACTTTATATAAGCACATGATACGTAATTTTTTGGA
>JBEHWO010000325.1:0-7629 GCA_040217695.1 Vulcanimicrobiota bacterium
AATGGCTATCAGAATCGAAGAAAGGGCGAAGAAATCTCTTGAAGGAGGACATAATATAAGTGCGAGAGACGCATACAGGAGAGCATGTGTCTGTTACAGGGCAGCCATTGTTTCAATGATGCCTGATAATCCGAAATTCAAGCCTCTTGCAGATAAAGCCAGATTCTGTCTCCAGACTGCAGGAAAACTCTTCGACCCGCCCCTGGAATACGTTGAGATTCCTTTTGAAAACACAGTATTGCCCGGGTATTATATGAAAGCGGATAAAAATGGCAATAAGTGTAAAACGTTAGTTATGATCGGCGGAGGAGAAACCTTTGCAGAAGACAATTATTTTTACATAGGCGAAGAAACTGTTAAAAGAGGTTATAATTTTCTCACAGTCGATCTTCCCGGCCAGGGTATGCTTCCTGCGGAAAAACATTTTTTCAGATATGATACTGAAGTTCCTATGAAATCAGTTCTGGATTATGTATGCAGTCGCCCTGAAGTAGATCAGGGAAAAGTGGCTGTATTCGGGATCAGTAACGGAGGATATTTTGTTCCCCGTGCGGCAATGTTTGACAAACGGATAAAAGCGGTGGTTGTAAGTGCCGCAGTAGTGGACAATTATCGTATGTTCAAGCAAATGCCCTTTGCCACTGACACTCAGGAACAGATAGATAAGTGGCCGCCATTCAAACATAATATTATATCTGTTGTCACATGGCGGTGGGGACTTGACCCTTCAGATGTCAAAGGTCAGGTTGAAAAAAATGAGAAATTTCAATTTGATCCGTCACAGGTAACGTGCCCGTTTCTCGATCTGATCGGAGAAGGTGAATATGTGAATGAAGAAACAAAGAAACAGCAGAAGGAATGTATGGACGGATTGCCGAATCCGGAGAAAAAATTTGTCGTAACTCCTCTCAATGAAGGGGCATCGGAACACTGTATAAATATGAATCGAAGCCTTATGAAACAGGTAGTCTTTGACTGGCTTGATGAGGTTTTTAAATAACTTGATGCGTAATGCGTGATATTTTACAACGTGTCACGCATTACGCATTACGATTTTATATATTCGCATCAAAAGAGATTTCTCTGTTCTCATCCGGCTCCGGTAATTCAAATTCTTTAAGACTGTTGAAATCCCCTGTTTTTCTGTCAATTTCCGATATTACCATAAATAATTCCGGTATTGCATTAGAATCCAGGTAATTTACAAAGTCTTCGTAATTAAAAGCTATTTCGTAAAATCCTTCTTTATCTGTAAAAGCCAGACCAAGAAAATCTTCCCTGGAATCTTTATCATATAACTTGACCATCAATCCCATTACAGGCGTATCATCTTTACTTATATATCCGGCAAGTTTAAATTCAGGATCTTTTTTAATAAACTGAAAAGCAAGATAACAGCCTTTTTCATTTACATCTTCACTGTCATCGTCATCGGCATCAATAAATTCACTGTTATTTATAACATATTCTGAAAGTTTTGTAATAACATGTTTCAGTTTCTCATCTTTAATTTCGTCACTTTGAATTTCTTCCATAGCATCACTGGAGAGCCAGAAAGTCTCAGGTATATCATCTTCATACTCTACAGCAATATGCTGCAACAGTTCTTTTTCGACAAAATCTCTTTCCAGTTCATCTACTACTACGGTACCTTTCAAGAAATCAACTATTTTTACCATGAAACACCCTCCTTAAATATTTAATCGTGCCCCGTGACGCGTGACGCGTGACGCGGGGATTCTATTCATTCTTTTTCGGACTTAAATACATTATAACAGAAGGAGTTCTTTACATCAAGAATATTATTTTCAGGGAAGGATTTTCTTCCAAACATTTGAATTTATAGTTAGTTTCGTAAAAACGGTCATGACCGGTTCAGTCACAGATGAGAAGCTGTTCATGCCGTCACGCGTAAGGCGCAATGGCTTTAAGATAAGGAGTGAATAGTGAATAAGGATTTTTTTTATAAACTTGCAGACATTTATAATAAAATAGACACTGTTTTAAAGGATAAATCCGGGCACTGCCGTTTCTGCGTAGACTGCTGTCTGGATATTTCAGAACTATATATTACTCCTCTGGAAATGGATTATATAAACTATTTTTCAGATTCTAAAAATATTAAGATATCATGGAGAGAATATAACAAAAAAACCATCTGTCCTTACTGTGATATAGAAAAAAGAATATGTAAAATATATGCTGTAAGACACAGGTTCTGCAGAATTTTCGGCCCTTTTGTAGAAAAACCGGAAAACCTCCATCCAGCCTGCGTTTACCTGAAAAATTATGAACATTACGACAGAAAAACCATAAACAAAATTCCCTTTCATACAGAATTTACATATCTTACGGGAGAGTATCTGAATATATTGCCGGAACAGGAAAAAGAAGAATATATAAATCAAATGACTGTTCTGCCAGAAATAAAACCGGCTATAGAAGAATATCTCATATCTATAGAAAAAAACCCTTTCTATGCTCCCCTTTATTACCATCTTGCAAAAAAATATTCGTCTCTGAATATGAAAGAAGAAACAATTAAATGTCTTATGAAAAGTATATCCCTTGATCCGACACAATTTCAATCCTATTATCTTCTCGGACTGAAATTCTATGAAACCGGCTGTATTGATTACGGGATAACCAGTATAAAAAGAGCTCTGAGAGCAGCACCGGAACATAAAAAAGCTCTTTATACTCTCGGGCTATTTTCTATTGAAGCAGGGAAATTCAACGAAGCTCTAGAATATTTTAACAGATTGAAAAACATCCCCGGAGAGATAGATAAATCCTACGATATTGAAAAATATATAAACATATGTCTCGAATCATAAGATAAGAAAAGGAGTGTTTAAAAAAGTGAAAAGCGATAAAATAATGATCTACGCATCAATAATAATGGTAATTGTCAGTATTATATTTGAGGTTACTCATATAGGAGGAGGAGTGGCTCTATTCTTTATCGCCGCTGTTGCCATTATACCGCTTGCAGGATTACTCGGAAAAGCCACGGAAGAAATTGCCATTACTAAAGGGCCTGCCATAGGGGGGCTTATGAATGCAACCTTTGGAAATGCTACGGAACTTATTATTGCCGCCATGGCCCTTTACAGGGGCTATTTCGATGTAGTCAAAGCTTCACTCACAGGTTCAATTATAGGTAATCTGCTTCTTGTTCTGGGATTGAGTATGCTGGCAGGGGGAATAAAATATAAAAGAATGCAATTTAACACCCAGATGTCCAGCATGAATTCCAGTATGCTCATGCTTGCCATATTAGGACTTATGGTTCCAGCAGTATATTACTATACAGGTCATACCGGGAAACAGGATATTTTCATCATAGAAGAACTGAGTATAGGTGTGGCAGCAGTTCTCATTATTATATACGTAGCGGGACTGATATTTTCCCTCCATACACATAAAGATATTTTCCACAGTAAAGATGAAGTGGAAGAAGCAGAATGGAGCCAGAGAAAATCAATGGCAATACTGATTATTGCAACTCTGGGAGTAGCCCTTGAAAGTGAATTTCTTATAGGATCTCTGGAACATGTAGTAAAAAGCCTGGGATGGAGTGAAATTTTTATAGGTGTAATCATAGTAGCCATTATAGGTAATGCAGCAGAACATGGCGTGGCAGTAATGATGGCAATGAAAAACAAGATAGATCTTTCTTTAAATGTCTCTCTCAGTTCAAGCACTCAGATAGCTCTATTTGTGGCTCCGGTTCTGGTGTTTGTAAGTCTCATATTCAGCCACTTTAACGGAAAACCGGCAATGGATTTATTATTCAGCCCCTTTGAAATACTTGCCATATTCGGTTCGGTTTATACTGTGAGCTTTATGGCAGGAGATGGAGAATTTAACTGGTTTGAAGGGGCACAGTTACTGGGAGTATATATTATAATGGGAGTAGTATTTTTCTTTATAAAGTGATCTATATAACAGGCAGTGAACAGCAGTTTACTGCCTGTTACTCACTTTTCCAGTACAGGTTCCACCACCGTTATTCCCTTATATAAATAACCGTAATTTCTTACTTCATCATAATCTATCCAGAAATATCCGCTGTCTCCCCAGTCAGAAGACCAGGAATTTTTTGCTATCCAGCAATTCTGGATGTCATCCCATCCAATCAGTAAAATCGCCTGATCTCCGAGGTAATTACCAGTCAGATGCTTATAAATGCCTTTTTTATAATAGCAAAAATCAGCATATACCTTCATGCCTCCCACTACCGGCCCTGCGAGTATTGCTTCTTTCATACTATCTTTACCTGATACATATTGATATTCAGTAGCCCTGTAATAAGTAATATATTGATTCGGCTCAGTATAATCAGGTATCTGTGAATAAGGACAATCACTTTCACTTACCGTTCCTGTAAGAGTAAGAAATAACCCGGGAACATCAAGATACCATTTTCCAGGAACAGGATTCTTTCCTCCTGTACCGTTCCACCAGAGATACCATTCTGACAGATCTACATCAAGAGTCGCATCATCTCTGGAAATCCTTATCATAACCTCAAGGGCACCGATTGAAGCAAAAACAACTCCTGTTCCATAAAGCCCCTGATCACAGACAGATGTCATCCAGTTGCTGCCCTTATAATTCCTCCACGAGAAAGAACCAGGCAGAACATTGGATGAAACAGCAATACAATCTTTACCGGAATTATTTTCCCCGGTAATAAGACTGCAGAGAATTCTGGCTTCATCTTCGGTATATATTCTGGTTACAGACGTCTCCCCTGCTATCCATTTAGCATCCGGATCTTTTGCTATGGCAGACTGTACATCTGAAAGAGTTACAGACCAGGGGGGAGTCGCAGTGGGAGAAGCAACAGGCGTAGCAGTAGGAATAACAGGATTTACAACAGTTTCACTGCCGCCGCATCCTGTCAGAAGAAATACTACGATATAAACAATCATGGAAAAGGCAATATCTTTTCTACAAATAAGATGCTTCATAATAATTATTCCTTTCTACAATTAACTAACTCTTCACCAGTTCTGTTAATCCCGGACATCCCGACCGGTGCAAAAACCTGAAGTATATTATTTTCGCCGTCACAGACATAAACAGTGCCGGATGTATCTACAGTAAGACCGGATGGTTCGATAAAATTGCCGTCACCTGTTCCCACACTGCCCCATTTTGCAATAAATATACCGGTAGAAGAAAATTTCTGTATACGTCCGTTATCTCTGTCTGTTACGTATATATTACCGGAATTATCTGCTGATATATCCAGAGGATATTTAAACTGACCGTCACCTGTGCCGAAGCTTCCCCATTTAGTTATAAATTTACCGGAACTATCAAATTTTTGAATCCTGTTATTACCGGAATCTACAACATAAATATAACCGGAGCCATCTATTACAATACCGTCAGGTGCATCAAATTTACCGTCACTGCTTCCCTGGCCTCCCCATTTTGTAATAAATGTGCCGGAAGAAGTAAATTTCTGTATACGATGATTATTGTCGCTTATATAAATATTACCGGTTTTATCGAAGGCAATGCCTTTGGGATAATAAAGTTGTCCATCACCTGTGCCTTCTGTTCCCCATTTTCCCAGGTAATCTCCTTTTGAAGTAAATTTCTCTATTCTGTGATTGCTGCTGTCAGAAACATAAATATTATTATTGGAATCCATTGCCACATCCCAGGGATAATTAAATTCTTTATTTCCCGTTCCAAGACTGCCCCATTTATTAATATAAGTACCGGAAGAGGTAAATTTTTCTATTCTATGATTGAGGCTATCTGCAATATAAAGATTACCGGCACTGTCAGAGGTTATACCATGAGGTTCACTGAACTGACCGTTTTCATTTCCGGTTCCTCCCCATTTTGTAACAAAAACATAATCATAGGCAGGATAGGCAATAAGTATATCTGCTTCTACAGTAAAATCATTGTCTCCGACCGATATATCGGTAGTACCATATCCGCCGTCTGCTGTTGTAGCCGTCAGTGTGAGTATATAATTGTATGGAATATAAAGTTTATATTTACCGGCACCATCTGTTACGGTAAATTGATTGTAACAGGTAACATAAGCACCTGATACAGGATTATCGTTTCCATCTTTTACAGTCCCTGTTACGGTTATAATCTTATTTTCCACCCTTATGGTTAACTTATCAAAGAGTGTTTCATCATCTTTAGCAATTGCAGTAATATTATACGTTCCTGCTTTTTTAGCAAAAAACATACCGCTATCCAGAATAAAAGCATTTGTACTGTCATCGACAGTCCATATTGTTTCAGGATGAATAATATTTCCAAATATATTATCTGCATAAGTATCAAGCTGGTAACTCACAAATTCTCCCTGAAGATATAAAGTCAGATTGCCCTGAGGAACAATCTTAAAATTGGTTGCAGGAATGTTATTTAACGTATTTTCTACCGATACTATAACAGCATATTCGGCAGACTGATAGCTCAGATATTTCAGGCGTATAATATGAAAACCTATGGATAGATTGCTCAACACAAAACGGCCTGAAGAATCAGTTTCCATAGCGGTGGAACTATTATCGACATATACGTCTACCTGTGCAACAGGCATATAGCCGGAAGGAACTGTCGGGTCAAAACTAACAATCAGCCCCATTTGAGCCACAGGATTTTTCAGAGATTCCACAGGAAGATAAACATAACAGACTTTAGAAGCACCTGACGGGGTGGCTGTTCCTGAAGGTGTAGGAACTGAAGGAACTGTTACCGTACTATCTCCTCCGCATCCTCCCAATAAAGATAATATTATAAGAAAGATAAAAAAAAATAAAATTTTATAAGGTTTCATAGAAACACCCCTTTTTCAGTGACCAGTTATCAGTAACCAGTGACCGGTATAATATTCTAATTTTTATGAATAAAATTTCATAAAGTAATATACAATTCAGTTCAAATATAATTTATCCTTTTTATTTTTTTAAAGCTTTTCTGAAACTACTTCTATCTCCAATGTCAATAATCCATGTTATTATTGAAAAAAAGTAAAGATTCTGGTAAGATAATAAGAGAGGTAAAGGGTGAAGAATAAATGGTGAAGAATAAAGGGTGAAAAGTGAAAGATGAGAGGGAATATCTATGAACGAAATTGATTCCTGTAATAATAAGGATATAAAATCAGACAACCTCCATCTGTACGGTCTTATGGTGGAATTAATTATTGAGCATGAAGGTCACATAAATGAAAAGCAGAGAAGAATCCTGGACAAAAAGATTAAAGAATGGCAGATAAGCGACTCGGAAGCGAAGGCTATAGAAGAAGAAAAAGGAAAGAAAAAGAAATTATATAAAGAACTCAAAGATATTATTGATTCTGCCGGAGCATATATAAAAGCAAAACCATCTCCCGATATACTCCATAATCTGAACAACAGTTCCTGTAATCTGTTCAGCACAGATAAACACATGGAAGCACTGGAATACATAGATAAAATTCTGGACATCAATCCCGGTGATTTAAATGCTTTAACAGGTAAGGCCATTATACTCTTCAACCAGGGAAAATATGACGAAGCCATGGCTTACTACGATGAAATCCTGAATTTAGACGAACAAAATGATTTCATATGGACAAATAAAGGAGATATTTTA
>JBEHWO010000326.1:0-7619 GCA_040217695.1 Vulcanimicrobiota bacterium
TGAGTTGAGCATAAATAATACATAACTGCTCTTGTGATGCGTGTAACACGTGACTGAAAGAAACCTTTTATTACATACTTATGCTCGGGTCAGTAAATTCTGATAAGTTATGAAATATACTATATATTTAATTTTTAAATAATTATAACGGTATTCTTTCTCGCGTCACGCGTCACTAACATAAAAGGGGGGGGCGATTAACTTTGAAAAATGCTGTTTATGTAATAGTATTATTGGTGATTTTCAATTTTGTATACAGTTGTAAAGGTGAAGGTGATAAGCAGGATAATAGTCCCGAGGCTCTGGTGCGGAAATTGGGCAGTGACAGGGATGAAGTTGTTACCGGTGCGGAAATTGAATTGAGAAAACTTGGTAAAAACGGTGTGCCCTGGTTAATAAAAGGTTTAAAAAGTGATAATAAAAAAATCAGACAGAAATCAGCCTATCTTCTCGGGGATGCAGGAGACGAGAGTGCCGTTGAGCCTCTTAGCCTGGCTCTGAAAGACAGTGAAGCACAGGTCAGAGGTGAAGCTGCTTCTGCTCTCGGCTGGATTCAGAACAAGAAATCAATTGAGTTTCTTCTGGAAGCACTTAAAGATAAAGATGAATACGTACGATCCAGAGCAGCTTTTTCTCTTGGTAAAATGGGAGATAAAAAAGCTCTTGAACCTCTTATTAAAACTCTTCAGGATAATAGTCATGTTGTAAGAAAGGAAACAGTCATAGCTCTTGGATTACTGGGAGATGTGAAATCAGTTCCAGCTCTTATAAAAAACCTGGATGATAAAGACCCTGACGTCAGGACAAAAACAGCTTCTGCTCTCGGCCAGTTAGGTGATAAAAAATCTGTTGAGCCACTTATGAAGAAAGTTGCCATGAAAGATGAGACACCTGAGGTAAGAATTGAGGCAATTTGCGCTCTTGGCTTATTGAAAGATAAAAAAGCTATATCTGTACTGCTTGTTTCTTTAAAAGACGGAGATGGAACCGTAAGGGCATGGTCTTCAGATTCCATTGCCAGAATAGGAGATAAGAAAAATATTCCTGAATTAGAAAAAGCTATTAAAATAGAAAAAACTCCAGAGGTGAAAGCCAGATTACAGGCTTCTGTTGATTTGCTGAAAAAATCCGGAAAATAATACTGCCGGTACATATTTGGCCTGAAAATTGCACTTCTATTTTTATGGATAGACAGTAATATTTTTTTCATTGTATAATCATAATTTTCTGGCTATACCCGTATACAGATTATGCATAACCAATTATATAAGAAAGATAGTTGTTATTGTTAATCCATTGTTTTCCTGTTACAAAATACTGAATTCTGTCGCTTAATCTTGAATTATTTAATCGTAAACAGAGTCCTATCTTATGCGTAATATATGATTATATTTGTTCGTTTTTGTTTAAATAATTGTTGACAACTTTAATTTAAATATAATATAATAATCATTAGTATAAATATAGAAAATTTTCAGTCTACTTAAGAAAGCAGGTGTGTTCTTTGGCAAGAAGACTTATAGATAAGGATTTAATGGAAAAATTTGCAGATAAAGATGAAATTGATGTAGTGTCTATAGCGAAATCAGGTGATGATGAAGCTACATTATATCTTTTCAGAAAATATTATCCCGTAATAAGGTCAATAGCATCAAATTATTTTTTTATGGGTTCAGACAGAGAAGATGTTTTTCAGGAAGGTATGTTCGGTTTTTATAAGGCTATAAGAGATTTTAATCAGGAAAAATCTATTTCTTTTTCTCAGTTCGCCAGATTATGTGTTTCAAGACAGATTATGGCTACTGCCAAAAAGGCCAGCGGTCCGAAACATAAACCGTTGAATTTTTACATATCCCTTGATAAATATGTATATGATGAGAATGACGGCAACAAGACGATGTTTGATGTTATCTCAGATAACAGGGTATTTGAACCGGATAAAGAGGTTATTTACTATGAACTTTCTCAGGATTTGAAAAAAGTCATAAGAGATAAACTATCCAGTTTTGAAAGGAATGTCGTGGCTCTTCATCTGGAAAGTGAATCTTATGAAAAAATAGCTCAGGTTCTCAGGTGTGAAGTAAAATCTGTAGATAATGCTCTCCAGAGAGCAAGAAAAAAGATAAGGAATGCTGCTCTGGTGTAAAATTTAAATGTCTGAAAATTTAAAATTATGTGTAAAATAAAAGGATATTTGGTCACAGGAGTATAATTACTATGAGCATATATCCTTTATATTTCGGGGTTATTTTTTATGAATTACAGAGACATTTACAACTCATTTCTTCATGATCTTGAG
The DNA here is from genome assembly GCA_040217695.1 of Vulcanimicrobiota bacterium. Taxonomy (GTDB): domain Bacteria; phylum Vulcanimicrobiota; class SpSt-956; order SpSt-956; family JAKJGF01; genus CALARM01. The sequence goes on from JBEHWO010000326.1 coordinate 2,300, forward strand.
AATACGCGGAAAAATTATTCTTTAACAGAGCAGGGCCAGAAGATTTTAGAAGAGTTAACCTTAAAACTTGAACAATATCTTCGTAAAATAGACGAACTGAATAACCTGGAAAAATTAAAGAATAATCTTGATTATTATACAGTTGATTACTCTGCCAGTTTCAGAAAATTAAGGAAAAGGTTCATTTATAAACTGGGGGAACTTGTTAATCTCGGGGAAGAAATAGAAAAAACTATGTATACTCTGGAAAAAGAGAAAAAAAAATGAACAGGGACAACCTCACAGTTGCCCCTGTTTTTTTGTTTTTACAGTCATACTGAGTACCGCTATACATAACGTTTTTACTCCCGTCACGCGTTACGCGTCACGATGAATAAGATTCTGGTTACTAATTTATCTGTTAAGGTACTGAGTATTATATAGTAATTGCAGGGCTGTTTGCTGATGGAAATTTTTGCTCTTCCAGTGTATTGAGTCTCTCTTTATTCTCTAACATCCAGTCCAGAAAGGCCATATTTGCATTATATACATCCCTGGCTATATGTCCCATATCCGATGGTTCAGGCTGGAAACTGTCTCCAAGTTCTATGGTAAATGAAAGCCTTCCGTTTGCCTGAGCAAAATCGTCCGGGTCTCCCGATGCAGGATACATGCCTGACGATTGTTCCACTGAATAAGAATCTTCTTTTGCGGCATTTCGCATTTTATCTGCTATCTCTTTATAAAGTTTTTCATTTGCCACCGGTTCCTGTGATACTCCCCAGGGATACATTATTTTGTTACCGTAGGCATGATGGTTGACTATTCCTTTTATATTTTTCCTGTTAAGCCACAGCCCCAGCATGGCCTGAACTTCTTTTCCCGAAGCGCCTTTCGGGCCTCTGTAGGTTTCCTGTCTCGGATTATCGCTTGTAGCATAGCCGAAATCATCCCATGTGCTTTCAGGCGTATCTCCTGAAGGTCTGTAGAGTTCCATATGTTTTGGATTACCGTCATAGTAATTTCTGTTCGGATCCACTCCATAGGCAACTATTCCGTTTTTATCGGCTTTCATCTGTTTTGCTATTTCAGGAGGAATTTCGTCTTTATGTATGGGGTCTCTGTTTTTCCTCCAGAAAGGATCTTTTGTCCTGCTGTATTCATATCCGTCGGGATTTACCATGGGAACTACCCATATTTCGGCATTATCCACCCTGTTTTTTATCTTCTCGTCAGACGAATAACCTTCTGCCAGATTTTTTGCTATAGTAAAGGGAGCTTCCATGGCCATCCATTCCCTTGCATGATGACATCCCGTAATAAGCATACCAGGTTTATTCCCTGTATCTCCGCCCGCTCCTTTACTTATTTTTACCGCCATTATATCTCTTCCTTCGGCAGTTTTTCCCAGGGACACGGTTTTTACAATATCAGGGTATTTTGCTTCCAGACCTTTCAGTTCTCCCATTACCTGTTCATATGAATGATAGGCATCTCTCTGGGGAAGAGGCTGGCCCTGAAGTGATATTTTGAAATCGTTAAGTATTTTCTTTGTATTTACTTTACATGTAGAGGGATCTTTGAGGATATTCTGCTGTTTCAGGAAATCTTTAAGTTTTTTATCTGTTATTAAAAAAATTTCGTTTTTTCCGTCACTGCAGGCTATTTTAGAGGCTATATCTATTTTGTCAGGTGAAACTTCGACTGAGAATTTTCTATTACCCAGTTTATACCTGAGTTGCGTTCTATCGAGACTGTTTATTTCCACAGGTGATACCTCCTTTTTATAATCGGTATCCCTTTTCTCTCACCCATAATTATACTGTATTTTTTCAGTAAAAATAAGATTCTAATTGTTAACAAATTGTTAACTTATAGCTAATTTTTTGATAAAAAAATTACAGGATTCTCATGAGATCCTGTAATTTACGATTTATTGACCTGAACACAAGCATGTAATAAAACTCCCGTGACGCGTCACGGGAGCATATATTTATTATTTATGCTCACCCCGGTAAAATAAAATCTTTCTTATGTCTCCTGAGATTTCTTATTATTTATAAGCCAGTCAAGAAAAGCCATATTTGCACTGTATATGCGTTTATTTGTCGGCTCTATTTCCGATTCATCGGGCTGGAAGGTTCTTCCTATTTCTATTGTAATTGAATATCTGCCATTTAAACTGGCAAAGTCGTCCGGGTCACCTGAAGCAGGATAAAGATCCGATGACTGTATAACACTGTATTTATCGTCTTTTATGGCATTTCCCATAGTTCTTGCTATTTCTTCATAAACCTTTTTATCGGGTGACTCTTCTTCTTTTACTCCCCAGGGATACATTATTTTCTTACCGTAACTGTGATGGTTTACTATGCCTTTTATGTTCTTTTTATTCATCCACAGATTAAGTACTGATTGAACTTCTTTTTCCGATGCACCTTTCGGCCCCCTGTAAGTATCACTTCCAGGATTATCACTTGTAGACCAGCCGAAATCATCATAGGTGCTTTCCGCTGTATCTCCTGCAGGTCTGTAATATTCCATATGGTCAGGATTTCCGTCATAATAGTTTCTGTTCAAATCCACACCGTAGGCAACTACTCCGTCTTTGTCTGCTTTCATATTGTCTGCTATCTGTGGCGGAATGTCCTGTTTATGTATGGGTTCTCTATTTTTTCTCCAGTAACTGTATTTATTTCTGCTATGTTCATACCCGTCGGGATTTACAACGGGAACAATCCAGACTTCACCATTATCGAGTCTCTTTTTTATCTGTTCATCTGTGCCGTATCCTCCTGCAAGTTCTTTTGCCATATAAAGAGGACATTCAACGGTCATCCATTCCCTTGCATGATGGCACCCTGTAATAAGAAATCCTGTTTTATTCTCTGTATCTGCGCTTGCTCCTTTACTTATCTTTACAGCCATTATATCTCTTCCTTCGGCAGTTTTCCCCAGAGAAACCGTTTTTACTAGATCAGGGTATTTTGCTTCCAGTCCTTTCAGATCCGACATAACCTGTTCATAGGAATGGTAGCCATCTTTCTGGGGAAGAGGTCTGTTCTGGAGTATGAGTTTGAAATCATCTTTAATTTTTTGTTCGTCTACATCAAACTTCTGAGGATCCCTCAATATATCTTCTTTAATGAGATAATCCTTTATCTCTCCTTCTTCAAGTATAAAATTCCCGCTTTTATCTATATCTTTTGCAATATCATTTCTTTCCGGGTGAACTTTTGTATCTGACCCTTTTGTATCGGTAAAACTGTAGCTCTGATTGTGCAGTTGATTTATATTCATGTTTTGCCTCTCCTTTTCTGCAACATTATCTGGTAATTATTATAATTTATTTCAGGTAAAGAAAATAGATAAAATTTGTTAACAAAATGTTAATTTTCCTGATAAAATTTGTTTGTTGATAATTACTCTTTAAAAGAGTATAATTGTTTTAGAGTAGTTCTAAAAAGTTTTGTCTTAAAGTTTCTCTACATACTCACAACAGGTAAATAGCTACTTAATCTTTTTCGGACATTACTTTTTGTACTTACTCTAAGATACCGTCAGTATACAGGAAATTTTATTCTTTTAATTTTCCTCATCATAATCCTTGCGTCACGATTTTTCATGGGAGGTTTTATAATGAAAATTGCCGGAAAAATGACAGAAGCTGAACTGGAAGTTTTAAAGAAAAATATAGAAACCCGGATATTTTCAGCCTTTGCTTCAATACAGAAATCTTCTGACAGTAATTCTTTTAAAGACATAAAAAAGAAAAATAAAACTGAAATACTTCCTTTTATTCCTCTTTTCAGTGTTCTCGGTACAAAACAACTGGCTTTTGTGGCGAAAAAATTTAAATTGAAAAAATATAAAAAAGGAAATGTTTTGTTTGATTACGGAGATGCTTCCGAAGAGGTTTATATAGTTAAATCAGGGGAGATACTTCTTTACAGAGATCTTGACGGTATAAACATGATTGAATATGCCATGTCTTTCCCCGGTGATGTTATAGGAGAAATGGGTGTAATCTCCGGTTCTCCCCGTTCTCTTTCTGCCGGTGTTTATTCTGAAACGGCAGAGGTATATGCTATATCTAAAGATGATTTTCTTTTCATACTGAAAAAATATCCTGACCTGTCAGTTAATCTCTCAAAGATACTGAGCCACAGAATTGAGGAAATAAATAGACGACTCCTCGATTATATTTCCTGATAATCATGCAATAAAGGTGAATGTTTCTAATGTTACTTCAAAAATTTTAAAACAGTTAATGCAGAAGCAAGAACAAAAAATAATCTGTTTTTACCGAAAATATCCGGCAGTATAAATGCCGAAATTTTTTGTTTTAAGAACAATATAGCCTTTCTGAGACGTATCTGCAGTGAGTTTTTCCCATATAGATTTATCAGGTATTACTTTTAGTTCTTTTGTAATATTTCCTACTGTATCATCGGGGATGAGAGGAGTAAAGATATTTCCTTCCTTCATTTTTTTCAATCTGTATACGTAGACTCCTTTATATTTTACTGTAGGAAAATATATGGAAATTTCTTTTTTAAACAATAGCTCCGAAGGGGATATTTTATAGACATCCATATGAATAAAGCCTGTCTGGTTATTTACTGCCGGAGGTGCTATGATTTCTACCGTTATGTCTGTACTTTTGCTGAGTGCTCCCGGCGGAATAATAATCTTTAATCCACTGGAGGAATCATATATTTCAGTTCCTTCAGGGCCGGCTGTACTGGCTAATAAGTATGAAGAACATAAAATATTGCACAGAAGAAACGCCATCAGACTGATATTAAACACATTTAAATAAATTTTATTATTTCCAGGCACGTTTTTCTCATCTGCCCTTACTCTTATTCTGAACGGCACTTATAATACAGGCAAAAATGGCACCCATTTTCATATCATTCGATACCTGTGACATACTGTCGTCTATATACCAGGTTCCTATATCGCCCGAGTATACACTTTCTACCCTCATAGTTCCGGCACCTGTTACGTACCAGCCTGAATAATCACCTGAAAATACTGTTGATGCCCTGAGTTCCACATTATTCCCTCTGATATACCAGCTTGTAAAATCATTTATAAATACCGTTTCTATTTTAATGCTTTTACCGTAGCTGTAATATTCCCATCTGGAAGGGTCTCCTGAAAAGACTGTGTTTATTCTGCCGGAACTGTCGGGAAGAAATACATCCCATGAACTCATGTCTTTTGAAAATACTGTCCTGAGAGTGCCACTTCCCATCTGAAGCATTATGTTCCAGTCAGTAAAATCATTTGAATATCTTGTTTCTGCTTTTAAAAATCTGTCCTGGGCAAAGAG
>JBEHWO010000327.1:0-7614 GCA_040217695.1 Vulcanimicrobiota bacterium
AAGAGTAAGAATTTGTATAACTATGCCAATTATCTCATAAGACAGGAATATATATTTAATAAGAAGTTTACAGGATTTTATGAGTTAGACAGGTTATTAAAAGAGACTGATGAGATAGATTACCGTGCATTACCGGCTCAGACATCCCAGCAGACTCTGCTACTTCTGGATCGGGACTGGCAATCTTTTTTTGCTGCTAATAATGACTACAAAGAAAATCCCTCTAAATATACCGGGAGACCGAGATTACCAAAATACAAAAAGAAACAGGGCAGACATATAGCTATATTTACAAACCAGCAATGTGTTATAAAAGATGGTTTTATAAGATTTCCTAAATCTTCTGAAAAGATAAAAACAGCATTGAAGGATAATTTATCACAGGTAAGGATTGTGCCGAAAGGTAATTGTTACATAATAGAGATAGTATATGACATAAAAATAGGAGAAGAATTCCCTGATATAAATAAAGCCATCTCAATTGATTTAGGTGTCAATAATCTTGCAACCATAGTAAATAACATGGGTTTAAAACCGATTGTTATAGAGGGTAAGATTATAAAGTCCATAAATCAATATTATAACAGGGAAAAAGGGAGACTTATGTCTTTTGCAGGAGACAGAGGTACGAGCAGAAGAATAAAATCTCTGACAGAGAAAAGGAACAGAAAAATAGAAGATTATCTTCATAAATCCAGCAGGTTTATCATTGATTACTGTAAAGAACACTCTATAGATACAATAATAATAGGTAATAATCCCGGCTGGAAACAGAAGGTTTCCATAGGTAAAGTGAATAATCAGAAATTTGTTTCCATACCATTTAAGAAATTGATAGACCAGATAAAGTATAAATCAGAAGAAAACGGTATCAATGTAAAAATAGTTAATGAGAGCTATACTTCTAAAGCAAGTTTTCTTGACTCCGATGATATTCCCGAGTATAAACCTGAGAATAGAGAGAAATATACTTTTTCCGGCAGAAGGATTTGTCGTGGTTTATACAGGACAAAAGACGGTGTTTTAATCAATGCAGATTGTAATGGTTCATACAATTGTATGAGAAAAGTAATTCCCGAATTTTCATTAGAAGAGGGAATAGAGGGTGTGGGGTTACATCCAGTTAGATTGGTTCCATCATATCGGCAATCTAATAAAGGTAATTTGATAAATTTTGTTAAAATTAATAATATATTTTAATATCTTTATTAAATTATTTAACATGGAGACCGCTTCCTGCATGGCCTACGAGTATTTTCGGAGCAAATGTGACCATAATTCCGTATTTATTTGCAATCATTCTCAATATCCATTTTGCAGTGACTATCTGGTCTGAAGCGTCTTCTATGGATGTAGGGACAAATTCTATTTCATGCTGTTCTATATCATGTTTTTCACCTGTAATATTTCCTACCTATGCATGGCCGTATTTTATCTTGCCTCCTGCCTGTGCTATGGCATCCATGGCTTCACATCTTATATGTTCCCATTTTATAAAAGGAGCTGACTCCTGATATCCTTTCTGTCCCACTATGGGATAAAGGCCCTGTCTGTCATAAAAAACATAATACTCAAGTTCTGCCATGGCTTCCATTGTGAGTCCTGTTGTTTCTTTAAGAGATTTATGGGCTTTTCTTACAATATACTCGGGAGCACTTGGAAGAGGCAGTCCTTCATTTGTATAGTAAGAACAAAGTATATCTACAGATGGAACGGAAGAAAATGGGTTCACAAAAACTGTTTTATATCTCGGTATAACATAGAGATCACTCGATGAAGCATCTATATAGGAAAAGAGGCTGGAGCCGTCTACCCTTTCTCCTGTTGATAAGATTCTGTCTAACTGTCCTTTATCTGTAATAACGAAATTAAGAGTTTTAAGTTTTCCGTCTCCTCCTGTAAACCGAAAATTAACCATTCTTATATTATTATTTTCTATAAATTTAATGAGATCTTTTTTTGTAAATTCTTCAGGACTTTTTTGAAGATATGTTACGATTTTATTGGGATTTAATGTTATATTATCTGTCATGTTAAAACCACCTTTCCGAATATAGAATTCACTCTTTCAAGTTATATTCCTTCTGTCAGAGAACTGTTAATGCACTGAAATAACGGAACAGTGCATTTTTATGTTCTCAGACATTATCTTTAAAAAGATGTTTAACCAGCATACCCAGGCCCAGGCCGGGAAGACATCCGGCAACCTGTATCAAAGCCAGTTCAAAATTCCATACACACTGTCTGTGCATTGTATAAAAATATACTGCCATGAGACTTCCCACGCCTGCCACTATACCTCCTCCTAGACCTGCCATGACCGGTTTTGAACAGTATAACAGCCCTCCTATTGCTCCTCCTGTAACCGCACATATTAAACATGTAGAGAATGTCAGGTTAAGTCCTAATCCGAAACCTGAAAGTTCCATCCCCGGCATACCGCATAAAAAAACCATAATTATCAGGCCGACTTTCTGTCTTACTGTAATCTTTCTACCTATAAGGCTCATTTTTTATAATCCCTTTCTTTACATAAATAATGAAAAATTCTCCCGATAGAAAAAAGGGAGAATTTTTGATCTCTGTGGAAATGGTTGATTTTATAAATATTTTTCAGACGGCTCCAGTATACGGTGGGTTTCTCTTTTTATCCATTCACCTGTATTCAGGCCAACCACTCCTCCTATGAGTCCCGTAGTTGGTATTGCAAGAACAGGAGGTAATACAAGACTTCCCAGGGCAGTTCCTAGAGCCACTCCAGTAAGGCCTGACATAAATTCCCAACCTTTTGTATCACTGGCAGCTTTCAGGGCATTTCCTATGAAAGTGGTTTTTACCTGCTTGTCGGGAAAGAGCTTTTTATCAGGTTCCGTTATGACAGGAGGAGCATTCTCTATTATTCCAGCAGACCCCAGGGCAAAACCTGCCGCATTCGGTATGTTTGCTCCCGGATTATTTACTATATTCGGTATAATCCATTCATTTATTTTTCTCTCTTCAGGCAGTACTGAATTTATCATACGAACCTGATTGGAATAACAGCTGTTTTTAAGGGTGTTGTAATAATCATTGCTTCTGTCTTTAAAGGCTTCGTCAAGATTTTTTTTAAGTAATTCCTTCTTTTCATCTTTACTTAAATTCAGCTTATATCTTATCAGTTTATGACCTGCTCTTCTGCAGCCTTTCTGAACAAAATCTTCCCATGTGCCGAGCTGGTAGATATTTTTAAATTTATTTTTCATTCCGTCTATGAGGCTGTAGCTCTGCCCTTCTTTCAATCGTGCTTCTATGGAAAGAACAAGTCCGTTTGAGGTTTTCCCGTCAGATGTCGTTATTTTTCCGTCGTCTTCAAACTCGAAATATGAAAGGGCATGACCTGCAATCCATTCAGGGGCAAAAGGTTCTATGACTATATAAACATCTTTTACTTTATCCGGATTTAAAGAGATTTCTTTAAATAACGGCTCCCAGTCTTTGGCTTCTGCCGCTTCTTTAAAACCGCATCTTACATTGCCTATGTGAAACAGTCCGTCTTCTCCTGTTCCCAGGTTTTTTGCAGGCATTTGATCTTTTATCCATGGTGCTTCTTCTTCCGGTTTTATCTGAGGTTTAGGGATAAGAGCAAGCTCTTCAGGTGTTGTCTTTTGAAAAGAATCCTTTACGTTATCACCTTTAAGGTCAGATAGAATCTTTGTTAAATGATTCAGATTTGCCGCAGGAGTGGTATGTTGAATTTTCATAACGTTCCCTCCATTATCGTTATGTATTTAAGGAACGACAATTAAATAACTGTCTCAAATATGTTAAATCGTGACGCGTAACGCGTTACGCGTGACGCGAGGAAAGAGACAATTAATAAAATTCTATTCCTAAGTTTGTAAAACAATTATATCATTTCATATAATTAAATAATAAAGGTTTTTGTTAAATTTTTGTTAAATTCTGTCTGGAAAAATGTCCCTGTGGAAAAGTAAAATTATTTTATAATAATTCACATATTCTGTAGTTTACTGATCTGAGCGCAAGCATGTTATAAAAGTTTTCCTCCCGTAACGCGTCACGGGAGCATATATGATTATGTTTATATTCAATACATTATAGTATTTTATGTTATAATAGCAGGCATGAAACCTCTGTTGCAATAATTTGCAAACTTTTACGACCTGTAATATAATGCCCCTATGGAACAGAACAGAGAAGAACCTTATTTTAACATAATTCTGGACAGTATAGCAGACGGAGTATTTACCGTAGATAACAACTGGAAGATTACATCCTTTAACAGAGCAGCCGAACAAATTACCGGTGTCTCAAGGGAAGACGCCATTGGAAAACTCTGTTATGAAGTATTTCATGCCAGTATATGTGAAACGGACTGCGCTCTTCACAGAACCATGGAAAGCGGAAGATCTGTTATAAATAAATCCATTTATATAGTCAATCAGAACGGAAAACCTTTTCCCGTAAGTATAAGCACTGCCATCTTACGGGATGAACATGGGTATATTATAGGAGGAGTGGAAACATTCCGCGATTTACGGGAAATAGAAGAACTGAGAAAGAAGATTAATAAGAATTATTCCTTTCAGGATATAATAAGTAAAAATCACAGAATGGAAAAAATATTCTCCATACTCCCAGATATAGCGGAAAGCGACAGTAATGTTTTAATCGAAGGAGACAGCGGCACGGGGAAAGAACTCATAGCAAGAGCGATACATAAATTGAGCGGAAGAAAAAAGAAACCCCTCGTAGCTGTAAACTGCGGAGCTCTTCCCGATACACTGCTTGAATCGGAACTTTTCGGCTATAAAGCAGGGGCTTTTACAGATGCAAAAAAAGATAAACCGGGACGATTTGCCCTTGCTGAAGGGGGCACTATATTTCTTGATGAAATAGGTGATATATCTGCATCAATGCAGACACGATTACTCAGGGTAATCCAGGAAAAAACTTATGAACCTCTTGGGAGCATAACAGCCTGTAAAGCAAATGTGAGAATAGTGGCAGCTACAAATAAAAATCTTATTTCTCTTGTAGAAGAAGGAAAGTTCCGGCAGGACCTTTATTATCGCCTCAATGTTATGAAGATTTTTATACCGCCTCTGTCTGAAAGAAAACAAGATATTCCCTTACTTGTAAATCATTTTATACAGAGGTTTAACAGTATAAAGGGAAAAGATATTCAGTCCATATCAGATGAAGCTCTTTCATTGTTAATGAAATATAATTTTCCGGGAAATATAAGAGAACTGGAAAATATTATAGAACATACCTTTATCCTCTGCAAAGGAACTGTAATACTGCCAGAACATCTCCCGGAACAGTTTATATCGTCTCATCCTGTTCAATATCATAAAAAATCTCTGAAAGATATGGAAAAATATGTGATTTATGAGACTCTCAGGAAAAATAACTGGAATAAAAAGGAAACAGCGGAAGAACTGGGTATAGATAAGACAACTCTGTGGAGAAAAATAAAATTATTCGGCCTGGAAAATAACAGGTAATTGGGAACTAATCAAATTTTTTAGAAAAGTATTTTTTTTTGATTGCATTATGCAATTCACAAATTGCATAATGCAATCTTTTTTTATAAAATTTTATGCAAAAAAATTTTTTTCTTTTGTCTTTACAGGGTTTTTCATCCTTTGTAATTTCTATGGCATATATATTGCATTATAAATATATAAAATAAATATATTACGGAGAGAGTCCCGTGCTTATAAGTATATCAATTTTTAACAAGAGATTATCGCCATTATTTGATACATCACAGAATCTTCTGATTGTAGATCTGGAAGGCTCTCAGGAGAATAGTCGTGAAGTAATTTCTTTCGGTTCCCTGAGCCCTCTCAAGAAAATAGAAAAACTTGTAGAAAAGAAAGTAGATATTTTAATCTGTGGTGCTATAAGTAATTTTTTTATTCATCCTCTTGTAAAGGCCAATATACGGGTTATAGGAAATCTCTGCGGTGAATATGAAGAGATTCTTGAAAGTTTTAAGAAAGGTGAAATTTCACTCGATAAATTTCTCATGCCGGGATGCTGCAGAAGGCAGCATGGAAAATGTCATAGACGAGGAGAGGCTATGAGAAATAGAAATTGCAAAATGAAAGGAGACAGTTAATTATGAGACTGGCAGTTGCAACAGAAGGGGGCAATATATCCCAGCATTTCGGACAGTGTTCTGAATATACGATAGCAGATATTCAGGATAAAAAAATTGTCGGAAAGAGGTTGTTTGTAAATCCGGGGCATCAGGGGGGAGGATGTTCTATACCGGGTATATTGCATGGTGAAAAGGTTGACTGTGTTATTGCAGGAGGTATGGGGCAGAAAGCCATAATGAATTTCGAACAATATGGTATAAAGACATATCTGGGAGTTTCCGGATCTGTAGATAAAGCCATAGATAATTTTATAAATGGTTCCCTTGTGTCGGGAGAAAGTACATGTGATTCTTCTCATGGAGAAGGACATGACTGCGGACATCATCAGTAGGGGCGTAATGCGTGATACACAGGAATATAATCCCGTCACGCGTTACGCGTCACGTGTCACGAATATATTAAAATAAGGAGAAAGATTATGAAAAAAGTAGCTTTCAGTTCAACAGGAAGGGATTTAAATGCATTACTCGATCCGAGATTCGGAAGATGTGATTTTTTCGTCATAGTAGATGTAGAAACAGATGATGTGGAAGTATTTGAAAATGATGCAAAAAACGCTTCAGGAGGAGCAGGCATTCAGGCGGCTCAATTTGTGGCAAACAGGGGAGTGGATACAGTTGTGTCAGGTAATTTTGGCCCCAATGCCTTCCAGACACTTAATGCCGCAGAAGTAGCCATATATACAGGTACAGGAGGAACAATACAGCAAAATTTAATGGCCCTTGTAAATAATCAACTTCAACGTATAAATGGTTCTACTGTTGAGAGTCATCATGGTATGAATATGCCACAGGGCGGTATGGGCGGCGGCGGTCGTGGTATGGGTGGCGGCGGCGGTCGTGGTATGGGCGGCGGAAGAGGACGTGGTGGAGGATGGTAAATGGAAATATGTGTTATAAGCGGTAAAGGGGGCACAGGTAAAACTACTGTGGCAGTAAATCTGGTACTGTCATGTGAGAAAGGTATGTTTCTGGACTGCGATGTGGAAGAACCTGACGGAAGGATATTTCTTCTTCCCAGAATTGAGCGAATAGATAGTTCTTTTATATCTATTCCCGTTATAGATGAGAAAAAGTGTAATTTCTGCGGAAAATGTGCTGAAGTATGTATTTTTAATGCCATTGCAGTAGTAAAAAAGAAGATATTATTTTTCGAGAGACTCTGCCGCGGATGCAGTGCCTGCTGGCTTGTATGTCCTGAAGGTGCTGTTTCGGAAGGAAAAAAAGAAACAGGTGTTATAAAATCAGGAGAAGTTAAAAACCTGTGTTTTCTGGAAGGTTCTCTTAATCCTGGAGAAGAAACAGGTCATTTTATAGTATATAATATGAGGAAAATGATAGATAAAAATGATACTGTAATAATAGACGGCCCTCCGGGACTCTCTCCTGTTCTTCTGGAAGCCGTGGATAAAACGGATTATGCCATAATAGTTACAGAACCG
>JBEHWO010000328.1:0-7592 GCA_040217695.1 Vulcanimicrobiota bacterium
ATAGCAAAACGATATGACACTACAGAAAGTAACTTGCATCGTTGGATGAAAAAACATAAATTACACCGAGGTAAATAAAGGGGAAGTTATATACTTAAAAATCCTACCGGCCTTTTCGAGGGGTTGGGCAAAAATACCCTAACATGAGAGTTATAGCAGATCTGTTATGACATTATCATAGTGCTGAATATTTGAGTATTCAGGCTGAGTACTCCTGTAAAATTGCTCTGAATACTGAGTACTCAGGGTAAAAGACAGGATAGAACAGGTGAATGAACACCTCCTTAAATCTTTCAGGATATGATACCGGCTGATTACAGTGTATTTCTGTTCTGATTACGATGAAGACCGGAAAGTTTATCAGGCAGGATAAGAGTTAAATTTCAGAAAGAAGGAGTTGCAAATGGAAAGTTCTGGTTCTGAGCAGTTAAGTGTTTTCAGTGCTTATTTGAAGGAAAAGATATCAGAGAAGGGATGGAGTGTTAAGGAGTTCGGAGAGAAGGCCGGCTTCAGCGAAAAGTACGCTTACAGGCTTGTTTCTCCTAAAAGAGATTTTGTTCCGACTGATGAGACGGTGGAGAAGATACTTAAGGCTTTAGAGTTACCGGAAGCACATGAGAAGTATATTGTGGATCTGATATCGCTTGAAAGGAAAATTGGCGATCCTGTTTATCCTGGACATCCAGATCTTCCAGCTCCTCCAGTGTCACAGCCGGTACCCCAGCCAGAGCCTCCGCAACCTGAGCCGCATCCGTCTGAACCTCCTCAGCCTCCGGTTCCTCAACCCGGTCCATCCCATCCGGAGCCGGAGCATCCACCTTCACCGCCGGGACCTGCTCCACATCCGGCTCCGCCTGTGCCGGCAGGGCAGTTGCCCTGGTATAAGAGAAAGGATGTTATGGTAGCTCTGTTTGTGGGCCTGCTGGTAGGAAGTCTTACAGGCTGCTGCAGCATGTGGACTATCTTCCATCTGTTTATTCTGGGGCAATATAATTGGGGGTTCTAATAATTTATGTAACGTAACTATCGATTATAATCGATAGTTAATAATCGTTTATCTATAAAAGTATGGAATTTTAAGGACTTACTACGATTGCAATCGATAGTTCAGTTACAAAATATTAGATGAACTCATTTAATTTATAAATCTGATGGTTCGTGAATTATTCCATCAATCCGTAAATTATCAATATAATTTCCCGGCCATTCAGGCTGATTCGGATTCGGAGATTGTGAGACATATGGAAATGCTTGTAATGCAAAATATTTAGGCATGTATGATATGGATATAATTTTTTCAGCGTATTTAAATTCTCCATCAGGTTGTTTTTTTACCCAGAATTTTAATTTTACATTATTATCTATTTTTTTCAGACCTTGAACTCTGACGAAATACCATACACCATTTTTATTATTAATCCTTTTTATTCTCTCATATTCGCCTAAATTTTCCGTAGCATTTCCATAAATAACAGTTCTATCATTGGTACTTGATATAGAAAAAAGCTCAGTTTTATTAGTAGATGGATTTGAATAATCAAGTGAATCAGAGAGACTTAGAGCTATTTGTTTATTTTCACAATCAAAATTACATACCGTATCAGGTAAAACATCCATTTGAAATTGAAAACCAGAATAAGCAAGATATACTGGCGTATATACTACATTTATAAAAGAACCTTCAGGGGCTCCCCATATATAAAATGCTGCGTTAGGTTTGCCATAAATGTCAAGGTCAGGTCCAAAATCTGCTATATAACCAGGAAAGTTATAGCCATATAGGCCTGTATGAAAACGTTCATCCCAAAACCATTCTGGTGGATGTCGAGTTGGCCAGTTTCCAATCTGGTAATCTCCAGAAGCATGAAAAATGTCGAAAAGAAGATTTATGCCCAACTCTAACATAACGAAATTAGAACCAGCTTTTAATTGAATTTCCTTTTCATTATAAATTAGCATATTGTCTGCTATATCATAACTTTCTGCTCTTACTATTACTTTTTTTACTGGAAGATTTGTAATAGTATACTCTTGTTCTGACCCACGATTAATTATATATGGAGAAATGATGTCAGTTCTGGTTTCATTGGCTTCCATTACTTTGATAATAACCTTTGTTGCTCCTGATAATAACGAACCAGTAAGTTCATTGTTTCCCTTAATTTCTTCCTGAGGCCATGTTATAGCTATATTTATTGATGCGAATTGTTCGCCTTCGCTATTGTCATTTACAGGAGAAGATATTGTTTCTATCGTTCCATTTCCTCCTCCGCAACCATAGAAAGTAATAATTATACAAATTGACAGCAGGATTACAAATTGGGTTTTCATTAAAATTCCTCCTTTTAACAGTTAGATCTGAATTTTATTTATTTAAGATTACCTTTCGGAATGAATATCAGTAAAGTTGTATCTTTAATTTCCAGGTTACAGGTATTTGTCACTTCTGTACCGTCCAAAGTAGCTTTAATCGTTGTTTTTATGGGTTTTATCTTTGCAGTGACCTTTACTTTACCGGCACCGGTTCCATCGAGTGGAAGCTGTGTCGGTTCCATAACAATATCCTCAGGTTTTGGAGTTATTCCTGGTTCTGTCCCGATATATTTAATACTTTCCACTGCAAAATTTATCTGTCTGTTTTCTACAGGATGGGATGAAGGAGCAGGAGCAGGTGTTCCTGTAGGAGTTGGATAGACTATGGAAAGGTTTGTATTAATTACAGAGTCACAATTATCTGATGGGCCTGGTGTTGCAGTAGTGAGACTTATCTGATAATCCCCAAGAGCTAGATCGACTTTATTATATCCAGCTTTTATCTCTACTTTTTGTTCTGCTATTGATATAAGATGGCTTGTTAAAGTAGGATCTGCAGAATCTGTATCATAAGTCTTTGCTCTAACAATTACTTTTGCACAGGGAATAAGATCGATTTTAACTTCATCATTCTGCGGGTATAGAATCATAGCGTTAATGGATGGACTAAAGGGATTCCCATTTATATCAAGTATGTCAAAGTAAATCAACTTTGCATCGGAAGGCATCGATGCGATAAGATCTTTTTCTTCTTCGTATGATGAAATAACTTCATTTTCTGATATATTACTTTGAGGCCATTTTACTTTGATGATAATGTAACCTGTCTGAGATGGATTAGTTGGAGTGGGAGTAGATAAAGTAGATAGTTGACTTACTTTATCTCCGTCTCCTCCGCCGCAGGATGATATGATAAGGGAACAGATTATTAATAATAGTGCTAAAATAAAATAGTTTTTCATTGATTAACCTCCTAATTTTTATTGATTTTAAATTCAGGGTTGGGTTTGAATTTTTGAACTCGATGATTGCCATAATCCGTTACATAGATATTTCCCTCATTGTCAATTGCTATATCGGATGGATTTTTAAATTGTCCGTTAGCTGTTCCATAAGAGCCGAATTTTAATATAAGCTTTCCATTAGGGTCAAACTTTTGGATACAATGGTTTCCCATATTTGCTACATAAATATTTCCATTAAAATCCATGCCTATTCTGATACTTCCTCCAAATGGGGCATTTTGATCATGTTTAGAACCCCATTTTAGTATGAATTTTCCATTAGAATCAAATTTTTTGATACAACATTCATATATACTGTCATCAGCACTAGCACTTATTAAGGAATTTACTACATAAATATAACCATATGGATCTATTACAATATCTTCAAGATGATGATCGCAATGACTGCCAAGGGTATTATTATATTCTTCAATATCCCAGGTTTTTATGCTCTGGCCTTCAGGAGTAAATTTATGGATGTAGTGTTGCCAGCTAACTACAAAGACATTTCCATTTTTATCTACAGCAATACTTTTAGGATCAGTGATTTCTTTATTTTTATCACCATAAGAACCCCATTTTGTTATGAAATTACCTGAAGAATCGAATTTTTGTATACGATAATTACCACTATCTGTTATATAAATATTTTCTTTATAATCTGTACTAATACCAAAAGGACAAGAGAACTGACCATTACTTTTTCCATAAGAACCCCATTTTGTTATGAAATTACCTGAAGAATCGAATTTTTGTATACGATCATAATCAATTACATAAACATACCCTTTAGAATTAATTGTAATGTCTCTAAGAAATTTAAATTGCCCATCTTTAACTCCTTCATTACCCCATTTTATTATAAATATATAAGGTTCCGGTAGAGTTATTTTTTCCGCAGGAGTTACTGTAGGATTAGACGGTAATAATTTTTCTGAAGGATTACCAAATTGTATAGCAGATATGGTTTCTGTTGGCATAGGTTGTTTAGTATATCTGGTATAGAATGAACTTATTGTAGGAGTTTGTGTTAGAGTTGGTGGTAATGGTGTTTTCGTAAAAGAGGAAGATAATATAACAGTTGGTGTTATTGTTTTATTTTCTTCTCTTTCTTTACACCCTATAAAAGTAAAAAATATAAAAAATATAAAAAATAAAATAATAGTTAAAAATTTCCTCATGATTTTTCTTTAATTCTTATGAACCACTATTTCTATAGGTGCAGGGAAATAGATCTCTGTCTCAACATTTTCCGGATATATGTTAAATGCACAGTGATTAGGATCATTTGGATCAGGATTACATCCAGTCCCAATTAATTTATCCATAGCTTCCTTTGCAGTCATACTTATCGTCTCCTCATCTGTACCAGGAATATGATCTTTCCCAAATAACATAAAACAGAAAAATTTAAAAGGAGCTATATCACCCCAGGGAGGATTAACACTTTTATTAGCACCTATATAAATAGCGGGTTGGCTGGCAGTAAAGAGTCCTCTATTATGCTCCTCCCCACTAAAACAACCACTTACAAATACAATTGAATTGGAATAATCCTGATGTTGAAAGAATTCATCTGTAAGAGTAATTCTTTTTTCACAATATTGTTGATTTGGATCATAACCAGGAGGAGGGCTATAACTTATAGGATTATACCAATATTTCCACCATCCTTTATGGGCAGAAGAATCTAACCAATCACGAGTAGGTGAAAAATTATTAGGGTCTTCTTCATAATCCAGTAATGTATTTGTCCCATGTGTATCAATATAAATTACCCCATAATTTTTATCTGTATTGTTAACCTCAAAATCTGATGGTCTGACAATATTCGGATTCCAGATAGAACCTGATGAATTCTCCTTATATGGAACTACCAATATTTCTTGTCCAGTATCAGGATTTGTCTCTTTATGAGGAAGCAATTTTATAAAATCATCTCTTTTTGTTACTACACAATGAACATCATATATAGGTTTACCAGTATCAGGATCTTTTAAATTGTTTAAGTAATTGGCAAGATCTCCATATACCCTCTCTGTTGTATAATGATCGGGAGAAAAACTCCACGCAAAAGGAGATAAAATTAATATCTTATTTGAACGAACTGTCTTTGCTGCATTTGCTATAAGAATAGCTTCTTTTTTATAAGAAATATCTTTATTTTGTAATGAATATTGCGTATTTCTAATAACATTCCCACTTTTTATATTTGAATCATCTTGATCTCCTAACCAAACCTTATGCCCACCTTCAAAATATATTTCAATATTATTATTACTATCTTTTTGTGCTCCTATAATTTCCTTAGGAATAGGTGGACCGGATGGGAATGAATTATTCAACCAACTTAAAGTCATCTGTATTGCCTGTTCTCTACCATATTGATTGATCCATTGATACTTTTGTCTTATTACATCTGAAACACGGGCATCATAAAATATATCATGAACAGAGCGAGGAGTTATAGCTGGTGTTGGTGTCGGCGTTGGCGGCACTCCAAAATTAAAACCTGTCACGTCTCCGCTCAAGAAATCTATTACCTTCTCTTCCCTGTGCCTTATTTTCTGGCCATTTTCAGAAGTCCACCAGGTCGCTATGACAGACCTGCTATGTCCTCGGAATACCTTCGGCAGGCTGTATTGCCCTGACGAGTCAATCTTGCAACAAGCCTTTGGCCCCAGGGATTTTACATAACCTTTTACCAGAGTGCTTCCACCAGTATAAACAGTACCAGATACACTGGCAGTCTTCTTTATAACCTCCAGGAAAATACTCATACTCTGGCCGGAATTCAGTTTTGCTGTTATAGTGGTATCGACGGGGGTATCCAGGCCATGTTTAATATATACACAGCCATACGCCACCTCATATTTATGTGCTCCGAACAAACATAAATACACAGGTTGTGTGATACAGCCTATGGAAGGATTATTTAGAGCAAATTTCAGACCTGCCGATTTCAGGTTAATTCCCGGCTCTGAATAGACTTTAAATATTACAATCTCTCCAGGGAAGGCAAATATCTTCTCAGGGCATGATTTAAGCACTGCAGTACTTGTGGCATCAGAAGAATTTATATTACCAGACGAGGGAAGTGTTTCCACTTCAGTATAATTGTCTTCTCCCAGTGCTACTTCCAGCTTCACATTGCTGTCTGTAGCTCCTGTAAGGACTGTGTTATCAAAATGCCCATCATTGCCTACAGGTATTGAGGTATCATCATAAGCAGAGCAAAGCTGTGCCTGTGCATTATATTCAGGTAGTGGCTTACTCTCTGAAAGAGTCTTGTTTAATTGAGCATAAAGTTCCTGCATCTCAGACGTTGCCCATTCTTCCGGGTAGTCTTGCTGCAACGAATTTGACACTTGCGTAACAAAAGGTTCATTGCCTGAAGAATCTGCCTGATAAGCAGGGACATCCAGCACGTTTATACATGGAACTGTTTCTCCGTCTTCTGTTGTTATGTTATTACCATAAATATAGCCTGATACTGGCTTACTTGTCAAAACAGGCGTAGGTGTTACGTCTATATAGGTTACGGAATTCGGGGTCGAGGTTATGCCTGACGAAGGAACAATAGTTGAATTTCCTCCGCCTCCGCAGTTTGATAAGAGTATAAGACAGATAGTTACTGCAGCTAAAACAAAACATGGGTACAGCCTTGCTCTTTTAAGCATTGTTAATAATCTCCTCCTTGAAAAGTGAAACAGAGTCTGCCACAAGTATATTATCGCGAGACGCCTGCTTTGAGAGATATACTTTTCATTAAATAAATAATAATTCTAAATAGGAAATAGCAATTCTATTTAATAAACGTAAAATCCTTCCAATATCAAAAAAAAAAAACGGTTGGTCGATTATGCTTAGTATATATGAAAATGTTTATTGAGGATAAATATTACTTTTTAGAAAAGTCTCGTGTTATAAAGGTTTTGTGTTTTTTACCATCAAAAAAATTTTTTTTGAAAAATTATTTTTTCTCAAGAAAAAAATTCCCTATAAAATTACTCTATTATTTTAGAGAAACCCTTTATTTTATTAACTTTTCTGGAGTTTACATTAGCTAAAAATTATCAAATATTATTAAAAGCATAAAACCCTTATATTGCAAGGGTTTTATATTAAGAGAATGTCATTAAATAATTCTTTAACGACTTTTTTAGATAGATTCGTTTAGTGACAATAAACAATAATGAAAATACATAATCTAATGGTTGATAATATTATCCACTTCTCTGATAGAAGTTACATCCAGAATAGCTAAAAGTA
>JBEHWO010000329.1:0-7549 GCA_040217695.1 Vulcanimicrobiota bacterium
TTTTCTTGAAGACATGCTTCTCGGCGGGAGCCCTGAAATGGGAACGATTGTTGACTATCTTAAAACCTTCAGATCATCTCAAAAATTTTTATCTCCTTCTGTAGCTGAATTTCCGGGAGAAGATTTTTATCTTTCTCTTGAACAGGATAAATTTAATTTTACAGTAATTTTTCAGGATAAAATTTTACTAAAAAAATATAGCAATAAAAAATTATAAAATAATAAAAAATACTCTTTACTTTTTTTTCTAATGTCGTGATATATTATTAAATAATTATGAAATAAAAAGCATGGCTTTTAATAATGAGGAGGGAAAAAATATGTTTGGAATTCAGGGTTTTGGTTTTGCAGGAGGAGCCTATGGTATAGGCGGTTTTGGTGGATTTGGGGGTATGTCCGGTGCCTACGGCGGTTTTTACGGAATGAATCAGTTTGCCAATTTATTTGGCGGTCAGAACTATTCAAATAGTTTTTCACAGGCAGGTTCCACTTCCTATGTGCCCAATCTTCAGATTGGTCAGCATGGTTACGGACAGGATAGTTCATGGAGCAGAAGTGTTTCCGAGTCAGGACAGCAGAATTTCTGGGGCGGAGAATATAACAGGGCTGAAGCAGGAGCCTATCAGAATACCATGTATGAATATGATAAACAGAAAGCTGTCGATTATCACTTCCAGCAGGGACAGCAGTGGCATAACAAGGATGTACAGCAGACAAGAACCGAGAGAAGTTATGACCCGGTCATTCTGGATCTGAATGGAGACGGAAAATTAGATGTAACAGGAAAAGATAATTCTTTGCAAAATGTTAATCATAAGTATAGCACCGATGTAGATGTTCAGCGTGCAAACAGAAGAGAAGTTACCACTACAACAAAAACTCATGAATGGGATACAAGAAAAGATTGGAATAACAAAATTAATTATGATGTAGACGGCGATGGGAAAACCGATCGCACAGAATGGATGAAAAAAGGTTCCCAGGATGGTCTTCTGGTATGGGATGCAAATAAAGACGGAAAGATTACCGGAAATGAACTGATGAATGAATCCACCATTGATGGGAAACAGGGCGCTTATAAGAGTGGCTGGGAAAAAACCCTTGCTCTCGGCGATGCAAATAAAGATGGTAAAATTGATGCAAATGAAATGAAGAACTTCTCCGTATGGGTTGATAAAAACGGTGATGGTGTAACAGATGCAGGAGAATTACAGACTGCACAGCAGATGGGTATTATGGAACTCAACCCGCAGGAAGGAAGCTTTACGAGAAGAAAAGAAGTTGCCCAGGAAAGCGGTTCCTATGCCAATGCCTACAGCGGAGGCTATGATGCGTTCGGAAACAGCTGGGGCAATCAGAGTAAAGCAAATGCCTATAATTATAATGATCAGTGGGGTAATAATTATTCCCAGTCAAACAGTCAGGCCTATGGCGGCGGATACGGCGGATTTGGCGGCGGATTCGGCTGGTACTGGTAATTTGAAAATCTTATAAATTAATTAAACAACCGCTTGTCCGAAGGGATAAGCGGTAATATTATTTATAAGGTCAGAGTAGATTCAGTGAGTAGTGAGTGGTGAGTAGTGAGTGGATATATTACTCACTGTTCACTACTCACTATTCACAAAACTATTATTTTGAAAGGAGTTTTTATAGAAATGATAGCTATTTTCCCACCACCTGTTACGGCTCTTATAGATAAGGCAAATGATGTTTATCAGAAAAGAGCTACGGTTAAAGAATTAAAAGAGGCTCTTGATTATGCAAAAACCTTTCATGAGAGAAGCAAAAGTTATTTTATGTTTTTTAATAAATCCCGGGTTGAAGATAAGGACGTCCTGAGGTTAAATGAAGAAATACGATACCATTTTAAAAAACTCGACGAAGCTTTTGAGAAAATGGAAGAATTTCTGAAGACAGAAAAGAATGACATACTCTTTGAAGCAGTAATCGGTGTTCAGGAAGGTTCCTATATGATCTCGGAAACTACGAGAGCACTGAAAAGAATAAAGGAAAATTTTCAGCGCTTCTCTCCTATGGATATAATAGATGATTTTATTAAAATAGCTGTGAATGTATATAATGGTGTTTTTGAGAAAACTGCTCTTCTGGAAAAGATTCCCTTTATTGTTATATGGAAACAGGCTATTGAGAATGATTTTCTTAAATTTAAAGAAAAATACCCTGAAGCAGAAGAACTGAATACAAATATGGCAAATTCCCTGTCTTATATAGAAAGAGGAATAGGTGCCATATATACCTTTACAGAACAGGGAGACAAAGAAGATCTCATGAACGGCATGAGAATTCTCGGAGTTGTTTCAGGTGATCTGTCAGGATTTCTGAATGAAATGGGCGATTACAGGACAAAGAAATGTAAATACACATCAAATATTCATGCAGATGAGTTTCTTTCCATATGTTACAATCTTATAGAAGATAATAGTACACCTGAAGAAGCAAAAAAAGCTCTTGATGAATTCAAAAACTATTTCAAAGGTATAGAAGAAGAAATTGAAAAATTTCAAAAGGATTTTATGGTAAGATTGCCTGTTAAAGATGAGTTTATAGAAGATATTGATAAATATATAATGGAAATAAAGAGTTATCTTGTAGAAATAGATAAAATACTTACAGATAAAGAAGAAGAAACTCTGGATAAAGAGTGTCTTTCAGGATTGCTGAAAAAATTAAATGAAGATTTTGATTCTCTGCAGAAAGTGAAATCTGAATTTTACAGTAAGTCTCTTCAGGAAAAAGATTTTTCAGGAGATGTGGAAATGCTTCAGATAAGGGACATAATAAAAGGTCTTTACGACAGAATAGTCCCTGTGTCTGTTCTTCAGGAAGCACTTATACCTCTCAGCGGAAGGGCATCGTCACTTCTGGAGCGGGTAGATAAATTTTTATCAGAGAAAGAAGATGAGAAAATACGGGCAATTCACAGGGCTCTTGAATCCAGAAAAATGGCTTTTGCCGAACTTGAAAGTTATGCCGTTGACAGAATGGAAGATCATCTCTTTGATGCTCTTGAAACAATTGAAGAAACCTATGATGATCTCCTGGGAGTTGAAGAGATACTTTCTCAAAAAGAAACTGAAAAAAATATGATAGCATGTTTTAAATGTTCCACCATGAATCCGAAAGGCCAGAAAATGTGCAGTAAATGCGGAGCAAAACTGCCATTTGCATCTGTAGGAAACATGGAGAGTACTTCTTTTGAGGTTGTTATTGAGGACAGCGGACGTGCCGGAGAAGGTATGAAATATGACGAGATTAAAGAATTGAGAGAACTTACAGATAATGTCCTGCAGGGTTTAAGGCCCTCTGAAGATCTCCGTAAACCTCTCGGTAAGATTATAGAAAAAATCGGAGAGAATAAAAAGGCGTTCAGGGAATTTATAAAACCTTATCTGGAAAAACATGGTGATGATAAAGAGCTTAAAGCCAGTTCAGATGAACTTACAAAAATCTTCAATGACCTAGATAATGCCACATCACAGATGAACAGTTATTTTACAACTGAAAAGAGAGATGAATATCTTTCAGAAGGTCTTGAAGAGCTTATTAAAGCAGTGAAGGAACTTCAAAAATTTCAGGAGAATATGACAGAATTATTGAAGAAGAAAAAACCGGCAGGGAAGAGGTGAGAAGCAGTGAACAGTGAGCAGTGACCAGTGACCAGTATTATTGCCGATCACTGCTTACTACTCACCGTTCACTCTTTAATGCATATAAAAAAACTACAGGATTGCAAAGAAATCATATCGGGAGACAACTGCCGGTTAAGAGAGATCTTAAATCCGTTGAAAGATGAACTTGCAATACGTTACAGTATGGCCCATGCACGGGTTGCTCCGGGTGACACTACTTTCAGACACAGACTGACCGGTTCCGAGGTTTATTATATAATGACAGGGAAAGGAATTATGTATATAGATTCTGACGAGAGAGACGTAGGAGAAGGTGATACAGTTTATATTCCTCCCGGATCTGTACAATGTATAAAAAATACGGGAGAAGAGGAACTGGTATTTATCTGTCTGGTAGATCCGCCCTGGAAGCCGGACGACGAAGAGATTTTGTAATGGTAGTGAAAAGTGAAAAGTGAAAAGTGAAAAGTGAAGTCAGTTTATAGTTTTATGGTTTAGAGATAAAATTAATTTTCAACGTTAAACTCTCAACTATCAACCATCAACTCACTATTCACTACTCACTATTCACTAAATATAAGGGAGGTTATTTAAAAATGAAGAAACTATTTATCATAATCTTATCTTTTTTTATTTTATCTTCTTCCTGCCTTTATGCTCAGTCTGAAGAAGAAGGCAAGAAAATATACAATGAAGGTCTGGAACTTTACAGTAAATATGATTATAAAGGCGCTCTGGTAAAATTCGAAGAAGCCCTTAAAATATTCAAGAAAACCTTTTATGCAGAAGGTATTTCATCCACTCTCGGCAATATGGGCATGATTTATTCCAATTTAGGAGATTATAAAAGTGCCCTGAAATACTGCAATGATGCCCTTGAAATGTGCAGAAGCAATGTGTTTAAAGATGTAAAAGGAGAAGGGAAAAATCTTGTAAATATCGGTCTTATTTATGCAAATATGGGAGACTATAAAAAATCTCTTCAGAGTTATGAAGGTGCCATGGATATATTTAAAAGACTCGATGATTTACAGGGACAGGGAAAAGTTTGTGTAAGTATGGGAAATCTTTATTCTGACCTTGGAGATTATGATAAAGCCCTGGAATATTATGAAGAAGGGCTGGATGTTGCAAAAAGAACAGGTGACCTTCAGGGAGAAGCCATTAATTTAACCAACATGGGCAGTGTTTACGAAAAATTCGGAGATTACATACAGGCCCTTACTTATGACAATCAGGCACTGGAAATTACCAGAAAGATGGGCTACACAGGGGGAGAAGCCAAAAATCTTGCAAATATAGGAAATGTTTATAACAGCCTTGGAGATTACCAGAAAGCTCTTGAATATTACAATCAGGCCATTGAAATTAAAAGAAAAATGGGAGATGCGAAAAATGAGGCTTTTGACCTGAATAATATAGGAGATATTTATTATGACCTCTCTGAATACGATAAAGCTCTGGAATGTTTCAATAAATCTCTGAAGATTAAGAAAACTATAGGACTTTCTGCGGATTCCACTCTTGCCAATATAGGTAAAGTATATCTTGCCAGGGGAGAGTTAAAGAAAGCCTATGAACTGTTCACATCTCTGGAACATCCTGTCTATTCAGGCATATGTCTCGGAAAATATTATCTTGCCACAAAAGAATACGGAGAAGCAAAGGCATCTTTCTTCAATATCCTGGAAGATCTGGAGAAAAACAGAGATGCTTATGTGGTAGTTTCATATATCGGTCTCGGCATGTCTGAAGAGGGATTGAAAAATTATAAGGAAGCAGAGAAATATTATAAAAAAGCAGTAGATTTCCTGGAACGCCAGAGAGACAGTCTTACCCAGAGCCAGAGGAAAAATTTCTTCGAAGGACATGTGGAAGGTTTCAGCCGTCTTGCACCATATGAAGGACTTGTGAGGATTTATCACTATTTAAACCGTGACAGTGAAGGCCTTCTCTACGGGGAAAGTACAAAGGCAAGACTGTTTGCAGAAGAAATAGCAAGAAAATATGAAGGAAGTGACTGCAGACTCCCTGAAGAAATTTCTATTAAAGAAAGAACTATTATTAATAAGATTGCTTCCCTGTATAAACAGATGGAAGAGGCCTATAAGAATGATAATAAAGATAAAATAAAGGAACTTACTGCTATGCTGACTCCTCTCAAAGAAGAAAAGGAGAAATTTGTAAGTCAGCTCAGGCAGAATTATCCTGAATATGCGTCTATTATGTACCCAAAACCGCTGAAGCCGGAAGAGATAAAGTTAAATGACGAAGAGGTCATAATAGAATATGAAGTTACAGACAGAGAAACAGTCGGATGGCTCATAAAGAAAGGTCAGATTGTTAAAACAGTAACGATTTCCGTTACGAAACAGTCCCTTACTGGACTGGTAAGGGAATACAGAAGCATCTTTGAAGATGTAAAAGATGTTGCTGCTCTGGGAAAATTCAAACCGGAGACAGGAAAAAAATTATATGATCTTCTGTTAAAACCTCTTGTATCAGAGATTAAAAATGAGAAAATAATAATAATTCCCGACGAAATACTCGGTATATTGCCTTTTGAAGCTCTTATCTGTGATATGCTTTCTGCCGTGAAAATGGTTCAGGGAAAATTTGGTCCCTGTCCTGAAGGCATAAAATATACAGGAGACAGATATAATATAAGCTATTATCAATCTGCAAGTTCTCTTACAATGATGAGAACGTTAAATAAAGGTAAAGCCATTAAAGGTCTGTTTGCCATAGGAGACCCTGTATTTAATGAACAGGATGACAGGCTGAAAGGCACTGCAGTTACACCTCAGAAATATGGCTTTTTATCATTGCAGGGCCTGGGGCAGGGCATGACTGAATTTCAAAGACTTCCTCAGACAGGTGAATTACTTACGGGAGTATCTGCCATATTCCCGGGAGAGATTACCTCTTTATCGGGAACAGAGGCCACTCTGACAGGGTTAAAGAGCAAAAACCTTGCAGATTACCGTTATCTTCTCTTTGCCACTCATGGCATTCTGGATAATGATATACCTTATATAAAAGAGCCTGCACTGGTTCTGTGTCTTGTCAACAATAATGACGACGGGTTTCTTACCATGAGCAGAGTTATGGATATGAAAATGGGGGCTGATGTGGCAGTCCTTTCTGCCTGCAAAACAGGCCTGGGGAAAACCGTTTCGGGAGAAGGCACCATGGGAATGGGAAGAGCTTTCCAGTATGCGGGAGTAAAGAATGTATTGATGAGTCTCTGGAGTGTGGAAACAGTATCTACGAATATGATGATAGAGAAGTATTTTGAATGTTTGAAACCGGGAAAAAGCAGTAGAGAAGCCCTTAAAGAGGCAAGGGCTTATATAAGGAAGGAAGGTTATGGCCATCCTTTTTACTGGGCCCCTTTTATTCTGGTAGGAGATTAATTGTATACGGAAGTCTGAGAAATTCATATGTCCGGAGCAGGAGAATGAATTTTTTCGGCGAATCAGGAGAATTTCGCTGTATAAATCAGGCATATATAGACTGACGACCCGTCACGCATTACGCGTTACGTGTCACGATTCTCATATAAATAAGAGTGAAGGAATTTTTATGTATTATTCCAGTGAAAACTGTTGTAATGATTTAATATATCACAATCAGACAGCATCTTACGAATATTTCTGGACAGGTCATGGAGAAAAATTTCATCATTTCTCCTTTCAAGAGCTTCTCACAGAAGAATTTAACAGTTCTTATTATGGAAGAAATAATTTTGATAACAGAGATTTAACTTTTAATATTACCCTTTCAGAACATTTTTTACCTGAGTACAGAGCAGCAGTAATTAATATAAAGGCCGGTGATACAGATACAGGTTCCATCTATTTTTCTATCCCTTCTGTTACACAGGAAGGGACTTT
>JBEHWO010000330.1:0-7480 GCA_040217695.1 Vulcanimicrobiota bacterium
GAATAGTGAGTAGTGAATAGTGAATGGCAGGTAATGTCTTGTTTTATTCACTTTTCACCTTTCACTTTTCACTCTGAATATTCTATAACAAATTTCTTTTTCCCTTGTATGTAAAATCACCTGTCATTTTTAAACGCAATCAGGTTCACCTTTTGCCCTGACTGTCATGTATTACTGACCCGGGCACAGGCATGTAATAAACGTTTTGCTCCCGTTCAGTAATTCTATTTTTTTGCTACTATAGCAGTAACCCGCCTTTTTGCTTTTTTTATTAAATGTGACATGTTAGTACTCTTAATAATAAAACCATATTGTTCTGTATTCTCTGATATTTTCACCTCTTGCTGCAAGTTCTTCAAGATAATCGTATATCGGCATATCTACATAATTATAAGGAGGTACAGGTTTTATGTTTTTCTCCCATGGATGAAATTCATAGACTCTGCTCCCATCGGGTAAAATCATAACTACTCTGTGATCCTGCCAGGCTCTTAAATGGTTTTTACCAAGTTTCGGTACATTAAACACCGGTTCGTCTGTCCTGTCAAGTCCCGGAAGTAGTCTCGCTTCTTCTTTTCTTTCCTGAAGAATTCGTGCTATGGGAACCATATACTTCCTTGTTTCTTCCTTGCCTTTCATGTTAAATGTATAATATGGATCAATTCCTGTTAATTTCAGGTCTGTCCGTAGTTTTGCCGTTTCAAAACGACGGGAATTTTCAATGGTAAAAACCTCCTGATTATAAACAGATATACCGGTTTTCCTTATTTTCTGAACAGCTTTCATTGCTTCAGGTGTTATTTCGTAGGAATGTTCAAAATGTGTTACTATGGCAATCTCCCTCCGTCCAGGTTCATGGAAGGAAGATATGATGTTTATCAGATCATCTGTCCATCTCATTGGAAGTACAACAGGTGTTCTTGTGCCGAGACGAATTCTGCGTATATGCTCTTTTTTTGCCAGTATTTCGAGTATAATCTTTAAATCTTTATCATTCATTATACAGGGGTCACCGCCTGTAATTAAAACATCTCCTACAGTTCTGTGGGAATCAAACCATTTCAGGGATTTTTCAAGAGTTTCTTTCTGTGCCATGGCATTGGGGGCAAGAACTTCGTCTATTTCCCAGTTTCTCTGGCAGTAAACACAGATCTGTGCACATGTATTGAATGGTTTTAATATGGCAATTCCCGGATACCTTCTTGTAATAAGTTCTTCAGGAGACGTATCATGTTCTCCCATGAAATCAAATATACAACCTCTTTTTGCTCTGTTTTCTACCATCATGTCAATATAGTCAGGCGGCGGAATTACCTGGGCCCGAATAGCATGGTCATAACCTATGGATAATTGCCTGTCCATTAAGCTCAGGTAATAAGGTGTAATGCCGAAAGGAATTCTGTTTTCAGAAGCTTTTTTTATTGCTTCTTTGTGTTCTACAGTAAGCTCAATAAGATCCAGTAACGGTTTGTATGTTTTTATTACATTTTTTAAATGCCATATGTAATCATTCCAGTCCTCGTGATGGCCGCCGAAGTACCGGATAATTCTGTTTTTATTTTCCTGTCTCCAGTTTATTACGTCTCTGTCCAGACCTGAAGGATATTTTTTAAAGTATTTCTCCATTGTCGAACCCAGTTCATCGAGTATTTCCGTTCTTGCTTCTGCAGCACGACGTCCTTCAAGCTGAAGAAAATCAGGTATACCTTTTTTTGCTTCAGAAGATTCAAAATATATGTTTGATTTGCCTGCAACTCCGCGGAAAAGATTTATAAATTCCATCAAAAAACCTGCAGAAATCTGCAGGTCTTCACCTTTGCCTGTTGATAGTTTCCACAGGCAGTCGAGAGCAGATACTCCAGTGCGATATTCATTG
The DNA here is from genome assembly GCA_040217695.1 of Vulcanimicrobiota bacterium. Classification (GTDB taxonomy): domain Bacteria; phylum Vulcanimicrobiota; class SpSt-956; order SpSt-956; family JAKJGF01; genus CALARM01. The sequence goes on from JBEHWO010000330.1 coordinate 1,877, forward strand.
ACAGGTCCTATAATACTTTTAAATACTCTTATACACTCTCTTACAGTTGCTTTTTCCAGAATATGTAAATCGTTGTCTGTTTCAAATATTTTACGTTCTGATTTTTCCAGATATGTGTAGACTTTATCTCTCGCTTTTTCCAGATTTTCAGAATCTTTAAGAATGGTGTAAATTTCAGGATTTGCCTCCCACATGCGTTTCATATAAGCATCATAATTGACCTCAAATTTCGGTTTTACCATTTCAATTTCATCTGTAAATACATCATCAATGGTTTTGGTTCTGACTACCTTTCTCTGCACTGAATTCTCGGATAATTCCGGCTTGTTCTCTTTTTTTACATGTTTCATTCCACCATGCCCCCTTTTTCTCTCTATTCAGAACGATTGAACCAGTTCTGCATTGTTACAATAGAATTTCAGACATTTTAAGGCTATAGCTGTAACAGTTCCCATGATTATACCTCCTGATATTGAAAGGAGAAGCAGTCTTAATACATACGTAAAAATTGTTTCGTTACCCTCTTTTTTATTATGCATAGCCATATTTTTTTATCACCTCCATAAATGATTTAAATTCATAGGGTTTCTGCAGAAAATCTCTGATCCCATCATTGCCGAACTGTCTGTATACTTCTTCTTTACTGTATCCGCTTGAAATAATGACCTTTACATCACTCCTGATTTTACAGAGTTCATCATATGTCTCTTTTCCGCTGAGATCAGGCATGGTCATATCCAGAATAACTGCACATATGTCCTGACCTTTTAATTTGAATATTTCAATTCCTTCTTTACCGTTTGAAGCAGTCAATACATCAAAACCGGATTTCCTGAGAAAGGATTCCGCTACGGTACGAATACTTTTTTCATCATCTACTATAAGGAACGTACCTGTTCCTCTGAAGGTTTCAAAAGTTTTTTCCCCGGTTTTTACAGTTATTTCTTTTCTTTTTAAAGCCGGAAACAGAACTGTCATAGTAGTTCCTTCCCCCGGTGAAGTGGAGACTCTGATAGCGCCTTTATGGCCCCGGATAATACCCAGAACTGCCGCAAGCCCCAGTCCTCTACCGAGAAATTTTGTTGTGAAAAAAGGATCGAAGATCTTATCTTTTACTTCTTCTGTCATACCGCATCCTGTATCTGATATTTCCAGAAATACATAAAGTCCTTCAGATATTTGCTCTTTGAGATAAGTACCGGCAATGTAATACCTGTCACAATCTTTTGTTCCTGTTTTTATACTTATAGTGCCCTGATTTCCTCCTATAGCTTCAGAGGCATTTATGACAAAATTAATAATAACCTGTTCTATCTGTGTTCTGTCACATTCTATCAACGGCAGTTCTTCAGAAAGATTGTATGAAATATTACATTTTTTTGAAACAGAAATTTTAATGAACTTTTCCATCTTTCTGATAAGTTCATTAAGATTTATTTTATCCCTTACAATAGAGCCTCTCCCGGTATAGTTCAGTATCTGTCTTGTAATATTTGCGGCATGGTTTATGGAATTTATTATTTCATCAATATTTCCTTTCAGAGGTGAATCTTCCGGAATATCCATCATGGTAAGTTCTGCATAACCAAGCATTCCTGCCAGTATATTGTTAAAATCATGGGCAATTCCGCCTGCCATTATACCGAGGCTTTCCATTTTCTGTGATTGCCATAGATGTTCTTCTATTTGTCTTTTCTCTTCTATCGAACGCCTTCTTTCAAATACATTTACAAAAATTTCTCCTAAAAGCCTCAGAAGTCTTACATCTTCTTTTCTCCATACTCTTTCTGCATTTTCCGAATTAAATACAAGTGAGCCTATAAGTGATTTTTCTATTACCATGGGAATGGCCAGTTCTGTTCTGTAGGAAAATTCTTCCCACTTTATTGTTTCTCCGTCAAGTTTCATCTGAAAATCTGTAATGAATTCCCTGGGGCTTAAATCGGAATGAGGAACAAAGCCATCGTCACACCACCTGTAGTGTTTTTCTATGTCTTTTAAATCCTTTGAAAATATATTGATATAACAGAATTTAACTCCCAGAAACTTCCCCGTTGTTTCAAGGGCAAAATTTATTTCACTGTCTATTTCATCTGCCGTAATATTTATAAATTTACTTGAAATATCTGTAATAAGTTCTTCTACTGAAAGCCTGTAAAGAAGTTCTTCCTGAGATTTTTTTCTCTCTGTAATATCCATGACAACAGAGAATATTCCCGAATAATTTTCTTTTTCATCTAATATGGATGAATTTGAGAAAATAGTATAAATTTCTTTTCCGTCTTTTCTTTTAAGTATTATTTCAAAGTGTTCTGACCACATTTTTTCATGTATTTCAAATTTTTCTCTCACCTTTTTTGCAGTTTCTTCCCTGACATAATCCAGAAGGTTTGTTCCCGTAATTTCCTCTCTTCTGTATCCTGTTATATTGCAAAAAGCCTGATTGGCAAATGTTATTATTCCCTCTCTGTTTATGGCAAGGATCCCTTCATTCAGCTGCTCTACAAGTTTTCTGTATTTTTCCTCACTCATTCTGAGGGCCTGGCGGGATGTTTCTTTTTCTTCCTCTCTTTTTTCCAGTGCTTCTGCCATTTTGTCAAAAGATCTGGCAAGCTGTCCTACTTCGTCTGTCGTATGGGGAACATTTGTTCTGGTTTTCATATCTCCCAGACCGAGTTTTAAAGAAGCACTTAAAAGTTTTTTCAATCTGTTGATTATAATGATATTACCCAGGAACCATCCGGCAGAAATTGTAATAAGAAGGGAAGATAAAAGTAGTAATGTGTTTCTTACCATTATATGGTTTACTTCCGATAATGCCCTGTATAACGGTATGCCTGCCCTTATAAACAGATAGGGTTTTTCTCCGAGTGTTAATTTTTTAAAGGCATACAGTCTCTGGATACCGTCAAGACCTTTCCCTGTAAAGGTACCTTCTTCAGGCTGTCCCGTCATGGCAGACATCAATCCGGGCAGGTCATATTCTCCTTCGTAATTCATAGAAGAAGGATAATATTTGAGAATTCTTCCCCGTGAATCACAGAATATAAGGTTTGACCCTTCAGGTAATTCCGCCTGAAGAAAGGACTGGCCATATAATTCAAGGTTGAAAAAGGCTATGATTACTCCCTTTATATGTCCCTGTCTGTCTGTTGCAGTACATGCAAAAGGAAGAACAGCTTGTTTGTAGATGTGTTTTTCCGTATATTCCCCTGCAACAAGCCTGTTCTCTTTTATTGCATCCTGAAAAAATGATTCGCCGGCCAGAGAAGTTTTTTTACCTGAATCTGTAGAGAAAAGAATATTTCCATGTTTATCTGTAATAATAATACCGGTACAGAAAGGATTTTCTTTCATAATTTCTTCCAGAAATCCACGGCGCTCTGAAGTTTTTTCTGTTATATCAAGTTCGGATAATATTGTAATTAACTGATGAATACTTTTAGATGCCTGTTCTTCCTGTATCGCTATATTTCTTACCAGCTGGAGAGTGCTGTAATTTGCATTTTTTAATGCAATATTTCTCCTTTCCATACCTGTGTATATCATTATGGCAAATACAGGCACTACAGATAAAAGGATCAGAAATATTAAATTGATTCTCATGGATAAAGTAAAAATTTTTTTCATTTTTTCAATAATAATACCAGATGGTTCTGTATTCTCCGATATCTTCTCCTCTCTTTAAAAGTTCCTGAAGATAATCATATATCGGCACATCTGTATAATCATAGGCAGGTACAAGAGTGATATTTTTCTCCCATGGATGAAACTGGTAAATTCTCGCACCATCGGGGAGTATCATTATGATATCATGATCCTGCCAGGCACGGAGATGATTTTTTCCCATTCTCGGCACATTGAAAACTGTTTCGTCAGTCCTGGTCAGTCCCGGCAGTATTCTTACATCTTCTTTTCTTTCCTGAAGTATTCTTGCAACAGGAACCATATAACTTCTTGTCTCTTTTTTCCCTTTCATATTGAAGGTATAATAGGGATCAACACCGGCAAGCCTCAGGTCATGCCTCAGTTTTGCACTTTCAAAACGACGGGAATTTCCCATGTTGAATACTGACTGATTATATACGCCTATACCTCTTAATCTTATTTTTCTTATTGCATCACATGCTTCGGGAGTAATCTCGGAAGAATGTACGAAATGAGTCATTACTGCGATTTCTCTCCTGCCCGGCATATGATATGTACCGATTATGTCGGCAAGGTTATCTGTCCATCTCTGTGGCAGCACAACAGGTGTTCTCGTGCCGAAACGAATACGAAATATATGATCCATTGAAGAAAGCTGTTTCAGGAGATATTCTATCATGTCATCTGCCATAATCATGGGGTCACCGCCTGTAATGAGAATTTCTCCCACACCTTTATGGTTTTTCAGCCAGTCCAGAGAAGACTTTATTGTTTTTTTAGAAGCCTGCGCATCAGGGGCCAGACATTCGTCTATTTCCCAGTTCCTCTGGCAGTAAACACAGATCTGAGCACATGTATTATAAGGTTTTAATATGGCAATCATGGGATATCTTCTTGTAATCAGTTCAACAGGTGATGTGTCCTGTTCTCCCATAAAATCAAAAGCACTTCTGTCAAGTTTACCGTCACACAGTGTATCTACATAATCGGGAGGCGGTATTACCTGGGCCCGTACTGCATGGCCATAACGTTCTTTTTTCGAATATTCCATAAGGCTCAAATAGTAAGGAGTAATGCCAAAAGGTATTCTGTTTTTTTCGGCTTTTTTTATGGCTTTTGTCTGAGCCAGTGTTAATTCCAGAAGATCGCTTATTGTATCGGCATTTTTTATTACATGTGTTAAATGCCATCTGTAATCAGACCAGTCTTCTTCAGAGCCGTTAAAATATTTCAAGATTCTCTCTTTATTTTTTACTCTTCTTTTAATGACTTCTTTTTCCAGACCTGACGGATATCTCTTGAAATATTCGCTTATTGTTTCCGACACACTGTCCAGAATCTCTGTCCTTTTTAACGCTGCTTCCCTGCCTTTTAAGTAAACAAAATCAGGTATTTTTTTTCCGTCCAGTCGCTCTATATATACATCGGCTTTACCTGAAACTGCTTTGAATAGAGCTATAAATTCGAGAATAAAACCGGGCTCTATACCTTCATAAGAATTTTCCGAAAGTTTCCACAGATATGTTAATGAACTCATACCTGTTCTTTTTTCATTTATCGGCGCAATAATATTTTTAAAAACCTTTATACTTTCTCTTACAAGATCCCTTTCCAGAACCTTTTTTTTACAGTCCAGACTGTAAAGGTCTCTTTCGCTTTTTTCCAGATATATATAAAGTTTCTCCCTCAGTTCTTCAAGTTCTTTTGCTGTTCTGAATATTTCTGTTATGTCTCCGTTTATATCCCATAAATATTGATTGTAGCAATCAGGTACGGCAATAGAATCAGGTTTTTCTATCTCCAGAACATACTTTAACATATCATTTATCGTTCTTGATGACAAAGAGTTTTTCCCCATAAATAATCTTCCTTCCTTAATATATATAGTTTTGCATTCTCTAAAAAACCTACTGACCCGGGCATAACCATGTAATAAAATCATTCCTCCCGTTACGC
>JBEHWO010000331.1:0-7480 GCA_040217695.1 Vulcanimicrobiota bacterium
AGTGAAAAAATAAAATTTATTAGTTTAATACAAGTAAAAAAAATATATTTAATATAAAAATCTTACCTTTTATTTTTTCGTTTAACTCCATGGGGATAATTCAATAGACAATTCAATATCACTGTGATAAAATTAAATATAGAATGATTCTTTTAAAGGAGTATTTTTGCAGAAACCCGTCAGAAAACAAACAAAAAAGAGAAAAGAAGAGCCCTATTAAAAATATGACAGAGCTTTTCAGGCTTTATTTGAAGAATTCAGAGAAGATATTGGAATAATGTCCAAAAGAGACTATCAGCTTGATGAAAAATGGCAGTACAGAAGACCTGATACAATTATTATTTTAGAAGAACATTTTGATTACACTATATTGTCTGATAAGACCTTACCCTGTCTTAAAGAATGGAATACACTGGAGTTTAAAAGCTGTGAAGAAACTCTGACTGTAAGTATGATACCAAAATATATAGCCAATGCCAATCTACTGGCCTGTCAGATGCTTTTAGATAAAAAAAGCAGTGGATTAGAGGTAATCAGTCTGTGAATACAGGAAAGGTTTTTATAAGTTTATATTACCTAATTATTTTTCTGTATACCTGATAGTAATTCAGGAACTTGAAGTGATAAAGCCGAATTATCCGTTGCTCTTACTTGGCACTGTAGGAAAACAGGAAGAATTGTGGGGACAATTGATTGGAGATATAAAAAAAGAAGTAAATGCAAAAGATATTGAAAAATTATGGAAATATATGATTTTTTCTATAAAAAGGAATATATTCAGGCTTAAGGAGGGAGAGATTATGAAAAAAGTAAAGGAACTTTCCGAACATAATGAGAGTATAAACAGACTTTTTGATGACGAGTTTCTCGGAAAAATTCTGGATAAAAAAGATGATGAGTTTTTAGGGAAAATTCTGGATAAAAAAGATGATGAATTTTTAAAAAAGGTTTTAATTAAAAAAGGTAAAGATTTTTTACGCAGTATACTTGAAGAACTTGGAGAAGAAGAAGTGGTCGGTGGGAAGGAAAAAGAAAGTAAATAGGGATTACTATGGGAAGGATGAACAGTACGGGTGTGATGTCTTTTTTCAAATAGTCTGAACCGGGATTTATATGAGAATCGTGACTCGTAACGCGTAACGCGTCACGGGAGGAACATATTCTCATACTTCGTTGTGGCCGAACCGGTCATAGCTGTTTTCAGGATTTTAAGATTAACAGGATTTTTTTGTCTGTCTTTTTTATTAGTCTTTTGAATTCAAGACTTTTTCCTCCGAAATTAATAAGAAGGCCAATATCCAATCAATATCCAGTAATAGCACTTATTAAATTCTTACTTCTAATGCAGAAATTCTTATTTCGTGACCTTTTATATGTTCAAGAACTTTATCAAGTTTACCATCCAGACTATTATAAATTCTATGCTGTTCCTCTATAACTAATTCCAGATTATCATTAATCTTTTTTTCAAGTTTTATCTGACCTTCTTCAAGTTTTCTCTGCCCTTCTTCAATACGGGTAACGTTTGTCTTCAGGTCTTTTATGTCTTTTCCCATTGTATCCAGTTTATTTAAGATCTGTTTTAATACTTCTTCCATAATTTTCTCCTTTATGTGGCGACTTCATAGGCCGGCTTTTGTGTAATTCTTTCCTGCCATTTATCGGTTACTTTCTTAATTTTATTATAAATCTTTTTATTTATTTTGTCTATTACCAGGATGCGCAGGATGAACAGGATGTTTGGTTACTACGTCTTTTCTCATTAATCTTTGTTCTGACATTTCTATGGACAGACATCTCTGATATATTACTTCTTCATTTCTATGTCTTTCTTCGTAAAATAAGTATTTATAAAACGAAATGGTTAATCTCATCCTGTTCATCCTGTGTATCCTGCGCATCCCGGTTCAGACATCCAATAATCTTATGAGTTATTTCATTTTTTATATTTTTCATAGTTGTATCCTGACATGATTTTCGGGATATAAAAATTTTCGGGATTATAAAAGATTACCAGAATAAAAAATCCTGGTAATCTTAAAATCCTGCGTATCCCGGTTCAGACAATCATAATTCCGTCCAGCTTACCACGCGAAATATTGTGCCGGCTTTCACCACACGGAGTAATTGCAAGTATTTTGAAGAACAGGTAATATCCAGATTTCCTCCGCCTATATCTATATTTATATTGCCTGCATTGGGATCATCCTGTTTCCCCGGTGAAGGGACAGGGTTGTTAGGATCTATTGCTACAAGGGCACCGGTAAATTTGAAGTTAGGCGGGACTTTTGTGCCGGTGGGGGTGATAGAAGGAAGTGCTTCTGTGCCCGGTAGGTCGTTATTAAGTGGATTACTATATATTGCTGCGCGGAAAGTTCCTGCATCAATAACTCCAGGGATTCCAGCTGAGTTAGTTTTATCAAATATTATCTGTTCACCAGGTGTAAGAATTTTTTGGTAGATAAGAGTCCATGGGCCAGCTGGTGAGTTTGATGGACCAGTATAAACAGTTAATCTGGTTTCAGTGCTGGAATTTGCTGAAAGAATTGTTGTACGATCCGGATCCCATTTTGAAGCCCCTGTATTGGTTATACTGGCATCATCTGTGCCGTAAATTTCATATGTAATATATTCAGGTGGTGGGCCTGTTTTATTAGTTCTTATCCGATCACCTGTATGTGCCGCAAAAGTCGGTTCGACGCCTCCACCGCCTCCACCACCTCCACCGGAGCCCGAAACTGCTTCCTCATAATCGAAGTCCCATGTAGAAGGCCACTTACCTGATGAAGAAAGATTATTGATAGGATCTGTCGTATCGCCTGGATTAAAAAGTTCAATATTTGCATTCCCTGCCGAATAAACAAGCCCTGTCATATCTATAGTCTGAGCTGTCGGAGCCTGAGGAAGTGACAGATTGACATCTTTGTTGGCCAGAACAGCTACTCCTGCCTGACCTGAGGCGACTAAATTGCTTTCTCCTATGTAACTGGCTTTCCCGTCTACATAAAAAGACCCGTTTCCCTTTACCGTGCCTCCCGCTACTGTAAGATCTCCGTTTTTTACATATACTGACGGTGCACTCCCTGTTCCGTCTCCCATATATATACCGGCATTTTTAACGGCAGATTTTATTGCACCGGTATCATCAGGATCTATGCCTTCTGTAATTTTATCATAAGCGAATTCAAATCTTACATCATTATTAAAAACAACATCTTTCTTTATTATTAATTTCCCATTTGTTACTTCATAATCAGCAGATGTCAATCCTGGTAACGTAACAGGCGTATTTGCATCACCAGGGCTTACCAGGCTGTTCTTACCAACAACATATGTACTTCCGCCGACTTCAGGTATTGTTGATGAAGCTACTGCATCATTTATAGCACCTGTTATATCTACAGGCTTCATATGTCGTGCCCTGCTTCCCGGATTACGCTGGGTATTCGGATCGACAGTTATAGATGGGTTTATATCTCCCTGGGCGCTTAACACGCCTCCGTAAAGATCAAATGTTGTACTCCCCACAGGATCTATAGCATAATTACTCATACCATTGGTTATGGGAAGATGTGTATTGGGATCAATCATTCCCAGAACGCTGTTTGAATGGATGCTTCCGGGAAGAGGTGGAGAATTAGCATCATCTCCTTCGTTTCTTACAGTAATTGAATTGGCAGTTGCTTTTAAGGAGCCGCTTGTAAGGGCGCCGTCATAAAAGGAATCTGCCTGTAATATGGCCCTGTATTTCTTTGATACCTGGCCTGAACCGGGATTTGCTATGCCTTCCACGATGAGATCCATAGAATATCCGGGAACTCCTGAATTCTTATATCCATAGTTGGGATCTTTTGCTGCGTCCTCAATATTGTAATAAGAATAATTATCTTCTGCGTTATTAAAAGTAATCTTGAATTGCCCATTTACTTCAGGAACATCAATAATTCCTATAAAGTTAGGATCACCGGGAACTTTTCCCCATTGCGAGTCATTTCTTAAGGAATAGAGAGCATAAGCCACACCGGATTCTGCAAGTTTACGTGCTACAGTCTGTTTTTCATACAACGTTATAAAGCCAAGTGTGCTTGAATGGATTATAAGCATTGAAGTAGTCATGATTAAAAGCACTACGGTAACCATTAATATGGATATTATTACCATTCCTTGTTTATCGGTCATCTTTTTCATTTACTACATCCCCTTTCTATTGTTTTTTAGTATTCTTTAAAAGAACACTTCCGTTTAATGTTATTGTTTCATAACCTACGTTATAGGAAAAATCCTTTACATAGGCCAGTCTGTCTTCCAGTATGGATTTAACCATTGTCAGTTTTATGTCCAATCCGTTATTTGTATCGACGCTATTTTCTGTAATATCCATATTATATATATGCTTTGAAAGGATATGAGGCTTGCCTATAACACCGTGCAATGGGGGATTGTCTATGCTGTCGGTAAAATACAGTTTGTAAGGTGTCAGCTTTCTGGCGACTTCCGAAGGATTATGTTTTATTACTTTTCTTATCAGTTTTTTCTTCGGAGTTTTCTCCGGGCTGGCTGATTTTAAATCTACCTTGAGGCAGAACTCGTCATCTGAAGAACTTCTCGGATAGGTGTAATAGAGTATATAAGACTGCCATTCTATAACTCCGGTTTTTTCATTGTAATGAAACCTGCCTTTTTCATCAGCCGCACTTTCCATTATGACATATTCTTTCCCTTCTCCGCCAAACTGAACGGTCATGTTGTCGGAAAAAAAGAGATCTCTCTTTAATAAACTCATTGATAAAGAAGCTTCCTGTTCAATACTTGTTTTACTTTCTATTATATTCCAGGATTTCAGGCCAAGGCTGAAAATCTGCGTAAGAGCAAGAAGAAAAAACGAAAAGATAAGCATTGTTATCATTAATTCAATTACTGAATAACCCTTCATAGATACCACCTTTTTTATTGTGCTTTAAAACCTACAAGTTTAGCTTTACTGCTTCCCTCACCCTGTATGCCTTTTATTAATACCTCTACTGTAATTTTTTTGATTGTCGCCACTGTCCCTTTCTGTTCCACAGTTATTTTATATATTGCTCCTATTTTGCTTTCAATATCCTGGGCGGATGGGTCAGGAGGAAATAATATTGCATCGCCATCGATATTAGATTTAGTAGTTGTTCCGTTATAGGTACCAGCATCTATATCCGAATAATCCATAAGAAGTATACTGTCAAGCATACTTTCTGCCAGGTTAAGGGTGATTATTTTCTTCTGGGCCTTTCTTGCTCCCGATAAACCGCTTACAAAGACTCCTGTTACCGTAACCATAACAATTCCTAAAAGAAACATTGCCAGCATTATTTCCGCCAGGGTAAAACCTTTAATGAGAGATATTTTTTTCTTTATATAAAACACTTTTTTGTAACTTCCTTATAACTTAAAATTTAGCTGTAATTAACTTGAAAAAAAATATATTTCTTATCTGTTATATATTATACTATATATTAAAGATAATTACAATCAACTTTAGTTAATTTTAAATAAATTTTTTTTGATTTAATTATCCTGCCCATTCCTGTTATGGTTAAACCTATAACCTTTTCCCCATATAGTCAATATTTTTTCCGGATTATTGGGATCTCTTTCTATTTTTTCTCTCAATCTTCTTATATGGACATCTACCGATCTATGATCTACATATTCCTGTTTCCATATTTCTTCAATTATTTCTTCCCGTTTTAAGAGTTTATTTGGATTTTGAACCAGAAACTTTAATAAATCGAATTCTCTGGGCGTAAGTTCTATCTGTTTTTCCGATTTAAAGAGTGTTCTGTTGATTAAATCCATTTTAATATCGTCTATTATAATAGAAGAGGGGGGAGAAGACAAGACTTTCACTGAAAGACGCCTTAACATGGCATTTATTTTTGCTACCAGTACCCTGGGATTGAACGGTTTTACCATATAATCATCTGCTCCCATTTCCAGGCCTATTATTTTATCCACATCTTCTCCTCTTGCAGTAAGCATTATTATGGGAGCCATGGAAAATTCTCTTATAGATCTGCACACTTCAAAACCGTCTGTATCGGGGAGCATGACATCCAGGACAATGACAGAAGGATTACTTTCCCTGGCAATATTAATACCATCCTGTCCCTTATAGGCTTTCAGAACAGAAAATCCCTGCCTTTTGAGGTTTAATTCAATAAATTCCACTATAGATTTTTCATCATCTACAACCAGAATAGATGGGGGCACTGGAAGATCCTCCGTTTAGATTTATGTTACTCCGGTTAAAACTCATTTTCTCTCAGCTCAAGTATTTTTGCTATTTTTTTTCTGTCCATACCTGCATGAACCATCATTTTTGCAGCTTCAATCTTTCCTTTTTCAATTCCTTTTTCAATTCCTTTTTCAATTCCTTCTCTTAATCCTTTTTCCTTACCTTTTTCAATTCCTTCTCTTAATCCTTTTTCCTTACCTTTTTCAATTCCTTCTCTTAATCCTTTTTTATAACCATAACGCTCAAAAGTTGTTACATAAGGCATTTCGATCACCTCCTCAAATTTCCTCATTTCTTCATAATAGATCTTCTCGTATTTTTCCGGTAAATTTATAAGCCAGTCGATAAATCTTAATAATTTTAAATAATCTCTTCTATTACATACGGATTTTGATAGAATTATTTTTAATGACAGTTTCTTCTCATTATCTTTTTTAACCTCAAGAAGCCTTATATAGGTTTCTACTACTACAGCAAAGGGATTTTCACTTTTTTTTATTTCATCCAGTCTGTCTTTATAATCTATTATTTTCACTAAAGGATATTTAAATACCAGGCTGAAACCATCTATAGTGAATTCATAAGGACAGGGACGAAAATTTTCATCTTTATCTGTCAGAACAACAAGACTTACAACATTTTTATGATATCTGTCAAAAATCCTGTAATTATATATATAAACTCGTTCAGAGAAATTCTTTTCTTTTTTTCCCTGAACTTCAACATGACACAGACACCATCTTTCAGAGCCATCCTTCAGATAAATTTTTACAAGCTTATCGGCAAATCTCTTACCTGTTTTGCTTGTCTTCAATATCTTTTCCAGCTCTTTATCCATAAAAATTGGCTTTTTAGAAAAATCTATTTCTTTATACAGATCATAAAAGAAAAATTCCAGAAACTGAGGGAAAAGATCCTCCAGTATATCTTTCCATGCACTGTCTTCTAATTTTGCAGGTTTTTTTCTCTTTACTTTATTGACTTTCATATATCTTTCCCTCTACAGTTTTATTATAAATCTTTTTAATTTTTTTGTCTATTTTTTAGTATAAATTTCACATAATAGATTGCGTTTAAAAATGACAGGTGATTTTACATACAAGGGAAAAAGAAATTTGTTATAGAATATTCAGAGTGAAAAGTGAAAGGTGAAAAGTGAATAAAACAAGACATTACCTGCCATTCACTATTCACTACTCACTATTC
>JBEHWO010000332.1:0-7454 GCA_040217695.1 Vulcanimicrobiota bacterium
TAAAGATTTTAAGTTTAATAGAGATGATATATATAAAGGGTTCGTCTGTATAAGCTGATTCTTTTTGAAAGATTTATATGAGAAGAGTGAAGGGTGAAGAGAAGGAGCACTTTCTTATTTTTCGTTGTAACCGCACGGTCATGGCAGTTTATAATATGGCAGTAAAAAATTAAGATTTGAACATTTATTAAAAAATAAAAACAGGTGATTTAAAGTATGAAATTAATTTTTCTCGGTACAAACGGGTGGTATGATACTGTAACAGGAAATACCATATCTATTCTCTTAAAAACAGATAAATATAATATAATCTTTGATGCGGGGACAGGCATATATAAACTGGACCGGTATGTTTCTTTCGATGAAAATACCGATTTATACCTCTTTTTAAGCCATTTCCATCTCGATCATATTATAGGTTATCATACAATATGTAAATTTTCAGGTTTCAGAAGTTTAAAGATCTTTGGACCTGAAGGTACAAAAAAGTATTTTTCCATTTTAGCCGAAAGACCTTTTTCCGTGCCTCTGGCAAACCTTCCCTATAAGGTAGAACTCCATGAACTTCCCGAAGATATTTCAGCGATCCCCTTCAAGTTAAAAACTCTTACCATGTTGCATGCCGATCTTACTTTAGGTTACAGAGTTGAAATAGATGGCAAAATTATTACGTACTGTCCCGATACGGGATACTGTGAAAATGCCATGGCTCTTTCTAAAAACTCCGATATTCTCATGGCTGAATGTTCTCATAAGCCGGGACAGTATAATGAAGCATGGCCTCATCTTAATCCTGAAACTGCCGCCAGAATTGCTAAAGAAGGAGGAGCAAAGAAACTGTTTCTTGTTCATATGAATCCCATGTTGTATGAAACACATAAAGACAGGGAAGATGCTGCTTCTGTGGCAGGGAAGATTTTCCCCGGAACTGTTGCGGCAAAAGACGATATGGAGATAGAATTATGAAAGATTTTGCAGCGGAAATATTTAAACTCATAAATGAAAAGAAATGGGATGAATTACTGGAATATTTTACAGAAGATTCATGTTTTGTCTTTCCCGGTTCTTCACCTCTCGGGGGAGTTTATAAAGGGCTCAAGGAATTGAAACGGTTTTTCAGGAAAATGGCCATAGCAGTTCCTGATATCACTTTTACGATAATAAATATTATAGGCAGTGATAAATTCATTGCAGTTCAATGGGAAAATAAAGGCAGGACCCGTAAAAAAATTGATTATGAAAACCAGGGTGTTACTATTATGGAAATTGCCGGTAATAAGATTATAAGTATGAGGGATTATCTGGATACTGAAAGAATTATTGCTTCAGGAAAATAATTTTTAAGGGAAGAATGGGTTGGTTACACCCGTTACGCGTTACGCGTCACGCGTCACGAATAGATAATTATGGATATATTTCATCTTTTAAAACTTCTTTATAAACTCTCTCAGTTGTATATTGTTTTTTTCTTCAATCATCTTAAGTTATAACAAGCTCTCCCCGGACAGTCAGATTATCTTCAAGAAAAACCTGGCAGTTTCTTTTATTCAGAATTTTTACATTCCCTTTTAATTTTATGTTTCTGCCGAATTTTACGTCTCCCTGAACTGTCAATCTTTCACATTCCAGAAGGGAAGGAGAACCGGATGGGAATCTGTCTTCTAACTGGGAAATCATTTTATAATAATGTGAATCAAGGTCTATAATTATATGAGGAAGTTTTCTTTCCGGGTTTGGTATTATCTGGAAATCTTCTGTAATGATAAATGCATCTGATCTTATGGCAAGTAAATCATTTGTTCTTTTTACAGGAGCAAATCTTTTGCGGGGAATTCTCACTGCCTGCGAGTTTTTAAATACGGAAATAGCACTTCCCATAGCTGTTTCTAACTGATAGACAGGTGCAGTTTTACTGTCACAGGGATTAACGGTTTTTTTGTTACAGATCATGGGAAGACCCAGAATATTATTCTGTTTATCCATCAGATTTTTTAATGATGAAAGATTGATCCATAGATTGTTCGTATTGAAATATTTATATTTTTTTATATCCTGAAAGCTTTCCTGTTCGGCAGCAGGGCATTGAGCCACTTCCCTGAGAATAAATTGCCCGTCTTTCATAACTGCAAGATGCCCTCCCTTTTTATCTGCTTCTGTTCTGTCGGCAACTTCCATCATAAAAGGAATTTCTTTTTCTGCAAAATATCCCAGAATTGACGTGTCCATAACTGCTCCCAGATTATCTGCATTTGCTACGAACATGTATAAATATCCTTCTTTTAACAATATATCCAGTATGCCTGTTGTAACAAGGGAACTATATATGTCTCCATGACCTGGTGGATACCATTCCAGATCCGGTGCATCAGGATACAGGGCAGGGCATAAATCTTCCTGATTGATTTTCGGAACCCTGTTCTGTAAAAAACTACGTGGTATATTGTTCTGAAGGTTATATTTTTTTAATACACTCAAACTGTCTTCATCTGTAGCAAAACTGTTCATAAGCATAAGAGGTATTTTACGTGTCATGGCCTGAGTAGCTATTATATCCAGAAAGGTGAGATTATTTTTAACCTTCAGGAGTGATTTTGCTCTATCAAGGCCCATACCTGTCCCGAGACCGCCGTTCAGTTTCAGGAGAATTGTTTTTTTCAGAGCCCTGTTACCTGTTTCTCTCAGATTGAGGGGAAAAGTTTCCGTATCCGGTAAATTTTCTACCGGTTCGATAGAACTATCAGGAATTAAACCTGACTCTCCTTCTATTAACTGATTATAATAATATTCAAAATTTTTAATAACAATATCAGGTATCTGTTCATTTTCCATTTTATTTTTAAAATTTAAAAAAGACATTTTGACTGAAACACCTCATATAAAACAGATTTTTGCTCCATAAGACATTCTCTTTTCAGAAATAAAAACCCTTTCACATTTTACTAATTTTACCTGGATAAAGTTTGATTTTTTTTGTATAATTTTATATAAAAGATTTGTTACGTTTGCTGTGACGCGTAACGCCTTACGTGTCACGGGACGAATATATTTTTATACGTACTGACCTGAGCATAAGCATGTAATACAAGTCTTCCTCCCGTCACGCGTTACGCGTTACGCGTCACGAGAGAATATATTATTTATGCTCACCACAGTAATTATATTTTTATGGGTTTCAGCCAGAAACTATCAAAAAAAATTTGGAAGTGATTTTTATGTTATGGCCTTCATATAAACAGTTAATTAAGGATGGCACTTTTCAGGAAAGAATCGATAAAGCTTATAAAATAATGGAAAGCTGCACTTTATGTCCCAGAAACTGCAGGGTAAATCGTCTGAAAGGGCAGGGGGGATACTGCGGAGCAGATGATAAACTTGTTGTTTCAAGCCATGGCCCTCATTACGGGGAAGAAAGTCCTCTTGTTGGCCGCGGTGGTTCGGGGACAATATTTCTGGCAAACTGTAATTTAAAATGTATTTTCTGTCAGAATTATGATATAAGTCATTTAGAGAGAGGTTCTGTCAGAACTCCGAAAGAACTTGCAGGCATGATGATTGAACTTCAGGAGGAAGGGTGTCATAATATTAATTTCGTAACTCCCACACATTATATGCCTCACATAATTCATGGAATAAAAATAGCTGCAGAAGCCGGTCTTTCTATACCGATAGTGTGGAACTGCGGAGGTTATGAAAGAGAGGATATGATAAAATTACTTGATTCTATAGTGGACATATATATGCCTGATTTTAAATTCTGGGATAGAGATGTGGCCTTAAAACTGGTCAATGCAGGGGATTACAGAGAGAGAGCCTGTGAAGCATTCAGAGAAATGCACAGACAGACAGGTGATCTTGTTCTGGATGAAAAAGGTCTGGCAAAAAAGGGTATGCTTGTAAGACATCTGGTTTTACCGGAAAATCTGGCAGGAACAAAAGATGTTATGACTTTTATTGCCACAGAATTATCGAAAAATACCTGTGTAAATATAATGGATCAATATCGTCCATGTTTTGAAGCAAAAAAAGTGAAAGCTATGGGCAGAAGGCCGACAGATGCAGAATATGCTCTCGCTGTAAAAGAAGCGCACGAATGCGGAATTACAAGGCTTGACAGGAAAGAAGACAGGCTTCAATGGATGTTTCCCGGTGACCGGTGAGCAATTATCAGTGACCGGTGAATGGTTTGAAACTACGCGTTACGCGTCACGCATCACTACTCACCAAATTTTTATCCAATAATTAAATTTATTTATTGCCAAGTGCTTTTCTACGTGATATAATAATCAGGTTTATGTTTTATAGAGTAAAAAGCTGAAAGCTTAAAGTTTATATATAAAGAGGTGTTATTTGTGTCCAGAGTATGTGAAATCTGCAAGAAGGCTCCTATGAGCGGAAACAATGTGAGCCATTCCGAAAGAAAGACCAGAAGAAAATGGAATGTTAACCTTCAGAATGTAAAGGCAGAAGTGCCGGGAAGAAGGAAAAAAATAAAGGTCTGTACCCGTTGTCTGAAATCAGGCAAGGTTATGAAAGCCATTTAACGGCGAAGAGTGAGAAATGAGATATTTTCTGTCTCATTTCTCACTTTTTTATTTCTCAGTTTCCTCTCTTTCTCGGTTTACGGAAATTTTATTAACCCCTGTACAGGTATGAAAGCCCCGGCATTTACACTCAGATCCACTGAAGGAAAAGCTGTAAAATTATCTGATTTTATCGGGAAAAAAATTATAATATTAAATTTCTGTGCCTTCTGGTGTGATACATGGCAGGAAGAAGCAGAAGGATTTTATGCTCTGAAGAAAGATTTCCCCGATATATCCTTTGATATAATCTCCGTAAGTATTGACGGCCAGCTTGACATGATGGTGGAAAAGAAAAAAGATCTTATATATTATCCTGTTCTTCTGGATATAAAAAAACATGTCAGTGCTGTTTATTCTATAGATAATGTGCCCACTCTTTTCATACTGGATAAAGAAGGGATTATAAGATATAAATTCAGAGGATATCCCGGTACTGTCACCCTCTATTCTTCTATTAAATATCTGATGGAAGAAAAACATAGAAATTCTTCTTCTGTAAAAAATTTGACTCTTACCTTCGATGATTTCCCTGCAGGAGAAGATTCCGATGATCTTCTGGATATACTTGAGAAAGAACATGTTAAAGCCACTTTTTTTGTTTCAGGTGAAAAGGCGGAAAAATATCCTTCCTCTGTCAGAAGAGCTTTTTCACTGGGACATACCCTTGGTATACACTCATATCATCATATAGATTTTACGGAATTCTCTGAAAAAGAGATAATAAAGGAAATTTCAGATACTTCTGATGTAATATATAATCTTACAGGGAAAAGGCCACTGTTATTAAGGCCTCCCGGAGGTCATGTAAATAGACTTACAGAAGAAATTGCCGGGGCCATGAATTTAAAAATTCTCCTGTGGACAATCAATCCTCTGGATTATCAGAGACCGGGGAGGCAGATGATTGCCGAGAGGATTCTGGGGGAACTTAAAAGAGACAGGGAAATAATTCTTCTCCATGACGGTGTAAAAGAGACATCAGACATTCTGCCGGAACTTATTTCCATATTCAGGGACAGAGGTTATGAATTTCAGTAACGGGATGTGAGCAATATGTATTATTTCTTACGTAACAGATACCACGCATCACGCATCACGCATCACGCATCACGCATCACGCATCACGCGTCACGCATCACGTATCACGCATCACGTATCTCACGCATCACGCGTTACGCGTCACGCGTTACGCGTCACGCGTCACGTCTTATTGTTCTTCTCTTCCTGTTCCTTTCTCTAAATGTTCCTCTTTATGCTTTCGACAGTGAAGGAAAAAACAATATTCTTGAAACTATCAGGGAAAATCCTCAGGTACAGGATGAAATATTAAATCTCTCAGTAAATACTATTCTCCTGTGGCTTAAAGAAGGAAAAACATATAATCCTTCGTCGAAACTTTCATGGGTAATGAATGAAAAATGCGGTGTTTTTGTAACTCTGGAAAAATACGGCGTCCTTCGGGGTTGCAGAGGGACAATCTGGCCTGTATATGCCACTCTTAAAGAAGAGATAATTAATTCCAGTATCGGAGCAATAAGCAGAGACAGCAGGTTTCCTCCTGTTACAATAGAAGAATTCAGAAAATTACATATAACCGTTACTGTTGTAGGAAAAATAACACCTGTAGTCAATCCTGAAAAGGAAATAGATCCCCTTGTTCATGGGGTACTTGTAGAAACATGTGACGGTCAGAAAAAAGGTGTCATGCTTCCCGGTGAGGCTCCAACTCTTGAACATGAAATTGCATGGGCAAAAAAGAGAGCCTCTATAACCGGAGATGAACCTGTTTATATTTACCGTTTTACAGGAGTCAGATTTTCAAAGGATGTAAAAGTGAAGAGTGAATAGTGAAAAGTAATTATTATCTTATTCTATTCACTTTTCACTTTTCACTCTTTAACAACATATTCAGATTCTCTTTAACGTCCGGCTGTTCCGGATTAAATTCAAGAGATTTTTTATACTCTTCTGCAGCTTTATCATATAATTTTTTTTTACTATATATTAAAGCAAGATTATTGTATATTGAAAAATTGGAAGGGTCTATTTTTTTTGCTTTTTCTAAATAATCTATGGCTTTATTATAATCACCTTTCGCCATACAGGCTATTCCCAGTGAAAATATTAAATTACCGTTTTTTTCATCATAACTGAGAGCTTTTTCATAATATTTTATTGCATTCTCCATATCACTGGATTTAAAATATACATTGCCCATAAAATGTAATGAAAGGCCATTGTCTTTATATTCGGGATCGAGTTCTGTAACATAGGTCCAGAGTACCATACTGTTTTTCCATATTCTGTTCTGACTTACAGTAAGAGTCATATACCATATTGTGATGAGTATAAAGAAGGATACGGATATTATTTTATAGATTCTCTTTTCTCTGAAATTATATAATCCTGTGATAATTAAAGACAGGAAAAAGCAGAATGACAGAGATGCTACATAAATATATCTGTCTGCTGCTACATAGGTTACGGGCAGTATGAAATGTGTATAAGGAACTAAAGCTATTATCAGCCATATTATAAAATAAAAAATATCTTTTGCTCTTTTCCATGTGATTATCAGTGAGAATATTATCAGTAAAAACACACATATTGACAGAATAAGGAAGCTTAAATATAATCCTTTAATATTATACATAGGATTTAATCCGTAAGGATAGATAAGATTTTTCAGGTAGAATACAGTAAATATTTCAATATCCATGAGGAAGTGAAAAAAACGACTTAACCCTGAAAAAGGCTGCACTCTTGTGGTAAAATGCATGAATATATAGAGGGAAAGTATGGAAATTGCTATAAACGGAATATATAGTTTATATCTTTTAGAAAGATTTTTCAGATTCAATTCATTGACAA
>JBEHWO010000333.1:0-7449 GCA_040217695.1 Vulcanimicrobiota bacterium
AATTTTTTACACTTTATTCAGATAGCCCCATAAATGTTAATTCAGATGGATACTTTGAGGCAGATGTGCCGGTCCAATCCAATGATAATACAGCAGCTTTTGAAGTAATTTTAAATGACGGAGAACACTTCTCTGTAAATAGAACCTCCTTTGCAGACCTCATTACCTCCACTGGCGGAAACAGCGGAGAATTAAAATCCTGTTCCAGGTCTGTCTATGCCCTTCCAGGGGGAATTTCAATATTCAAAGTTTTTGCCTCAATAAATCTAAAAGAATCAGGTCTCAGCTTCAGTCTTAATGATTCATCTATTGGTGCAATAACACCTCCATTTTATCTGAAAATCAAAGGTCAGGAAATTTTCAACATTGGTTATGGCGTGTTTAAAGCTAAACAGGAGGCTGCTGCCGGGATGGGTAAAACCGGCACTATTACTGCCAGCACTTCCAGTAACGGAGTAAGCGGGCAGAATATCCCTATGCCGGTGGAGATAATTCATGAGACGGTAAGTATCTCAGGGAAAGTATTTACAGATGGAAGTCCTTTGATAGACGGACATGTCAAATCCATAGGGCCGAAATCTTTCTGTCATCTGGATGCTGAAGGAAATTATGTATTGCCGGAGGTTTTTGAAGGAACAAACAGGGAAGTTATTGCAACCTGGTGGACTGATGAGTCAGGGAAAAGGACGAAGCATGTTGAGATAAAATATATAGATTTTCTTAACGGGAATTTGACTGATTTTAATTTCGGAGTGCCGCCTGCGCCAACGCCGACTCCTACTCTAACACCAAGCCCAACACCTATTGGTCGTTCTCCAATAGATTCATATTATTGTGAGACAGCTATGAGAATAATGATTCAAAAAGATCGATGGGTAGAAGATTTAGGTATAGAGCAGGCTGTACAAAAAACTGTTAACTGGCTGAATGGACAACTACTGGATTTCCCTATACCTCAAGGTATTGCACAGGCTAAAGTAGATGACCAAGACCCAACTATAATGTGGATTAAATTTACAGACGGCAGAATTAGATTTATAGCAAGTCATCCCTTCATAGTAGATGATAGTTCAAATTCTCAAAATATTACGCAAAAACAGGTTAATAAAGAAATATATAATAATTTACAAAATAAATCTACCTTTGGATCAAAGGATTCATATAATGTAAAAATTTTAGCTCCTTTTGCCTGGATAAATTATTCTTCTACGTCAGTATATGATGAAATCTGGAAAAAATTGGTAGCAGCAGGTTATGAACAAAGAGGTAGCATATGTAAAGTGACAACATCAAATGATGTTGATCCGAATATAGTTTATGATGCTCAACATATACATAAAACAACTTATTCCTTTACTCAATCCACTATAGATGCTATAAAAAAATATATTAAAGATACTACTGGAAATGATTTAACTCCACAACAAATAAATGTATTAGATATTTTATTCCAGAATGAAGCTACGTGTGAAAAAATAGATGAATTACAACCCTTGGCTACTGTATTTACAGATCCAAATCAGATTGATGTCATCTGGAATAATATGAAACAAACTACTTATTATAAAATAGATTGCTCTATAAAACCCGGTAGAACTGTTATCAGACCAGATGATTTTAAAGATTTATCCGATTATGCCGTAATCTATATCGAGACCCACGGATTTGTAAATGGAATAGCCTGTGGCCCTATATATAAAGATGATAATTACTTACAACAAAATGGTTACCTGAATGATAATGATAAATATGATCCATTTATTCAGGATTCAACCGGTACCTGGTGTATTGGTTATCCACCTTATGTACCACCATCTAATCCAAATTCGCCACCACCACCTGATACAAAACTTGTTATAGAATCATATGTACTTACCTATAACTTCTTTAATTCTTTACCAAAAAAGGATTTTAGCAAATCACTTGTATATATAACTGCCTGTAATTCTTTTAATTTTATTGAACAGGCAAACAATCCTTTAAAGGGTGCAAAGGCATATCTGGGCTTTTCTAAAGAAGCAGAAATACATTGGGATAGAGATATTTCATATTATTTTTTCCTCTACCTCTTAGATGGATATCAAAAACCATTCGAGCTGTTTCCCAGAGATGCCAGTTTTTATTTATATGATCCAGAACCTTTTCCTCCATCAGAACGAATGAGTATCCAAAAAGCCCTTAAGACATTTACAGATGTACAATGGAAAGAGCCTAATAAGGATATTAAGTCAGCAAATCCGGATCCGCATAATTATCCGGAGGACAATCCTGCTTATATCTGTAATGGTTGTGAATTAAAGATAAAGCCAAATTTAAATGAAGAACTTTATTTCCCGATACCAGATAAGGTAATTATTCATAAAAACTAATTTTAATAATTACAGGATAAACAGGAGTTTAATATGAAAAAAAATACTATTATAAGTTTTGTAATACTAAGTTTTATACTTATTATTTTAACGAAAGCCTGGAGTAATAATGATAGTTCTAAAGAGTTATCAGATTCTTACATATTCGTTAAGCAATGGGGTTCTATGGGAAGAGAAAACGGACAATTTGGTGGAATTGGTGTAGCTCCCGAAAGTACCTTTATAATTACTGATGAGACTATAGAAAATCTAAAAAATAAGATTGATACTGAAAAATTAAACACTCTGGAAGATATAAAAAACAGGGAGTTTAATAAATATGACGATAATGAATTTAGATCTACTTTAAAAGAGTTAAATTTTAATGAGAAAGAAATTTATATAATTATGGGAGCTGCTGCGTTAAAAAAAGTAAGTGATAGAATGGTTAATGGTCCTCTTTATATTGCAGTGGATAAATCAGATAATATTTATGTCTCTGATTATTATAACGGTGGAATACAGAAATTTGACTCTGAGGGAAATTTTTTGACTAAATGGAATGGGCTTGATCCCCGGGGAATTACAGTAGATTTTAGAGGTTATGTTTATGTAGTAGATTATTCTAGACATTGTGTTCAGAAATTCGATTCTCAGGGTAATTTCCTGCTTAAATGGGGTGAAAAAGGTCTGGATGATGGAAAGTTTGACATGGCTACAGACATTGCTGCGGACCCGGAAGGATATATCTATGTATTAGATGCAACTGACTTAAAATATGACTACGTGGATATTCGTATGAGGAGTAATCTGCAAAAATTTGATTCTAATGGAAATTTTGTAAAGAAATGGCATCTTCTTTCATTTGAAATTGCTATTAAAATAGATGCAACAGGAAATATTTTTACGGCAACTTATAACAAGGGTTGTGGTATTGCTAGAATTAATTCATTAGATAATTTTATAACATCAAAAGATGAAGAATGGGGTTGGTTAGTAAATATGTTACTAAGAGTAAGAAGAATACCAAAAGAGGGAGAAGGGGAACAGTTAGGATCATTTCTATGTGAATGGGCTTGGGCTACAACTCTTGGAGAAGGAACTGTAAATTTGGCCACAGACTCAGAAGGTAACCTCTTTGTAGTAGATAAACAAGGTAGTTGTGTTTACAAACTTGATCCCAACACCAGGGGAAAAATACTCGCTAAATGGGGTTCTTTTGGTTCAGGTGAAGGAGAATTTAATCGCCCCGAAGCAGTGGCAGTAGATTCGAAAGGAAATGTTTATGTTATGGATACAGGCAATTATCGTATTCAAAAATTTGCACCAGTTTCAAATACAAATAATTAACTTAAAACAAAAGGAGGAAAATTTTAATGAAAAGAAAGAAAGTTCTAATACTAACTCTATTGTTAATCATAATCGGCCTTATTATTTTTACCGGATGTGGAGGTGGAAGTAATAACCTGATTTCTTCTCCTTCCATAACCAATCAAAATCCAACTAATACCCCTATAAATACCGGTGCATATTTAACTATAAATATAACATGGCCTCAAAACAATTCACCCGGAAATATTATTATGTCTTCAGGTGATGAAGAAAATAATCTCACTGCTTCTATGCCAAATGGTGTAAATAAGATTATAGTTAAAATTCGTGAAGCACCTGACCTGAATGACCCAAATGCACCTCCTGATGATCCAGGGAGTTATCAGGAAAATGGTTATACTGAAATTCTTCCACCACCAAATACTATTGAAAGTACAGTAACTCTTGGCCCTCTCACAGGTGCAAAAGTAATAGTAAGAGTAGAAACCTATGATAACAAAGGTCTTTTATCAATAGCAGAAAAGGAACAAGTATTGAAAATAGATCAACTTGAAATTGATCTGGATTTAGGTTCCACAAACATATACGTAAAAGTTCCTCCTATATTTTTAGAAGGCATCCTTAATGGAGAGCCTGATATTTTACCTTTAAAGAAAAGTGAAACCTATATTAAAACTCGAATAAGCCTTGAATCTCCTGATTTACTACCTAAACCTACTCCAAGTCCTACAGCTTATATCCCTAAAGAGAATAATACAATGCAAAGTCAGGAAACAGTTGGAGTAGAAAACATCAAAGTCAGATATACCATAGTAGGCGGATACGGAGCACTGACAACCGATGGGATAAATTATTCACAGTCGGTAACAGTCAATAGTGATTACAATGGCAACTGTAATCCGGTAAATTTAAGAGCTGACAGCCATTTAGATATGTACATACGATATGACTATTTTCTTGACCGTAATAACCCTGATACTATAAGTTACACTGATATTCAGGATACAGAAGTTTTTGGTTTATATGCATGGCAGGTAGTAGCCAATCCACCTCAAATACAGAATATTCCAGGAGATTCCACTGTCAAAGTAGGACTTTTCGTGGATCATTCGGATTTCCCGTATTATTATATTCCTCCAGCAGCAGCACAGAATAAAAAAATATTCTTTGAAGTAATAGATCCCAATACAGGAGGTTCCTTTAATCCAACAGAAGCTTTTACTGGAAATGACGGTATATGTTCTTCTATATTCAAATTACTGGTAGAAGGTATAACAGTAAACGTCAGATATGTTTTCCCTATCTATCCCGAATTATATCCACAGAGCAGCCCTTATTATTACGTAGAAGGTTCCTGGATACCTGACACTTCATCAGGTAAATCTTCAACTATAGAAGCATCAGGAAATAAAAACCATATATTCAAAGAAAAGAAACGTGGATTTGTAAGGTATGATGAGAATAACAATCAGGTAATAGAAGAACTTCCAGATCCCAATATACCGTTACAGATACAAAATTGTCCTGATAAAATATCTTTCCCTTATAAAGACAATTTAATCAACTTAAAAACAGATTGCTATAAATCAATCAAATAATTTAAAAACTTAAAGGGAGGTGCAGTATAGATTATTCACTTCCCTTTAATATCCCCCGAAATGGTAATGAGTTCATCTAATATTTTGTAACTAAAGTATCGATTCCAATCGATGTATGACCTTAAATTTCCATACTTTTATAGATGAACGAATCGTAAGTATCGATTATAATCACTACTTACGTCACCTAAATTATCAGAAACCCCAGTTATATTTTCCCAGAATAAACATATGGAAAATAGTCCACATGCTGCAACATCCTGTAAGGCTTCCTACCAGCAGGCCCACAAACAAAGCCACCATAACATCCCTTCTCTTATACCATGGCAACTGCTCTCCTGGCACCGGCACAGGCGGAGCAGGCGGATGTGGTGCCGGCGGATGCGGTTCAGGTTCTGGAGGAACTGGAGGCTCTGGATGTGGAGCAGGTTCTGGCACTGGAATAGGAGATGGAGGATAAATAGGCCCACCAGACTCACGCTCCTTTAGAGCAAGCTCCAATATATATTTTCTCTCATTCTTACTAAAACCCATAACATCTGCTATCTTATTCAAAACCTCATCAGTAGGAATCTTCTTCCTGCTCTCAGCAAGCAATTCATAAGCATAACTATCACTCAAACCAGTTTCTTCAGCAAAATTTTTTACACTCCAGCCCTTCTCATCAACTTTACAATGGAGGAAATCACTTAAAACACTCATCTGCCTTAACGCATCCATGTTCTTAACCCACCTTCAAAACATAAAAGCTAAAACGCCTTAAAAATATCCAGAGTCTTTTTATACCATATACTCCTCTACCAGATTCCTCTATTCCTCGAACCAGATTTTTATTCAGAGATAAATCTATTATCAAAAAGGTTCGTTTTTAATAACAGATACCATATAAAATAGAATATAAAAACCTGGATTTGACAATACTTTAAACCATTAACGTATATTTACGCGTTAATCCGGGTGATACCCTGATTCCTCTACCAGATTCCTCTGGATTCCTCTACTCCTCTGCCAGATTCCTCTATTCCTCCAGGATTCTCACGACTGTGATACCAGATTCTCATGACCGTAATACTATGTTACTACACCGTGTTACTGGAGGAATCAATCTAACATAAAACGTGCCATAACCGTCACAGATTCCACGGCTTTTTACCAACCTGCTTCAGCCAGTTCTTAACAGCATCTCTAATCAATTTTATTTCTGCATTATCTACATGCATACCATATCTTGTTCCATGAATTCCATGAGTAATTTCCATCCAGGCGTCAACCTGTGCGACCTTCGATGGACTAACATTATTCAGATTTCTCTTCTTATGCTCCAGAGCATAATCACTGAACAAATTAATGGAAGTCAGAGATGTACGATTAACACCAAATCCGAAAACAGGTTTTTCCATCTTATCACCAAAAGATCTGGCTATATTGTAGCCCCACGGATCATAATCGGTAAGGGCACCTATCTCAACATTCCTCACGTCTTTAGCCCTGAGAGCATCATGAAAATATTCCATAGTCAGATATCCAGGCTCACCATGAGAAGCCACTGCAGAAATGCCATAGGTTTTGGCAATTTCCTTACAGAGCCAGAATAAACCTTCTTTCTCTGTGAAAAATATATACCTCGGCCTTCTGACACCTATTATCCTGAAAGCTTCCCTGGGGTCTTGAAATTCAAATTCATCCTGAAAACGAAAAAAACCACGCAAAACAAATTCATCAAAACTTTTGCTCATCTTATCCAGCAGATAAAGTTCACGCCCCTGACCTTTAAATACTCTTTCAATTTCCCTTACCCTGACATCATCATCAATAAAATCATCTATAATCCTCAGAACCTCATCAGGCAGTTTCTCACCTTCAAACCTGTCTTCTTCATAAAGTCCGTGATACTTAAGCAGAGGCCCAAGTTCCCTGTACCAGAAAGTTCTCATATTACCTTTCATTGGTTCAAGTTCATCAGATTTTATCATAAGATAAAACTGCCAGATAAAAGTCCTTATTAATCTGGCATCATTTACACCGTCAGACTTACTATTCTGGTTATCCTGTATCAGCTTAAATCTGCCGGGAAATCTCTTCTTAATCTCCTCTGTAGTCATTGTCCTGATATCAGGACAATCTACATCAACCTTCTTTCTAAGCCATTCATCCTGCACGGAATTAATAGA
>JBEHWO010000334.1:0-7434 GCA_040217695.1 Vulcanimicrobiota bacterium
GGAAATAGTATAGCTCTAATTATGGGTAATATGATAGAACCACATGAATTATATTTCCTCACAAGAAACAAAATGAGCTGGACATGTAAAAAACTTACATCTTTCAACGATTTTATAGAAAAAGAAATAGATATTACAGAACCTGAAGATATATGGTTCACAGGAAGTGATTCTGTACCTGTTCACGGATGGCTGGTAAAACCACCGGGGTTTAATGAAAAAAATAAATATCCTTTAATACAGCAGATTCATGGAGGGCCTCACGTACTGTACGGCTATACATTTTTCCATGAAATGCATTATCTTGCTGCAAACGGCTACTGTGTTCTTTATACAAATCCCAGGGGAAGCCAGGGTTACGGAGATAATTTTGCAGAAGCAATAAGACCTCACTGGGGAACACCTGACAGTCAGGATCAACTGGAGTTTCTGGAACATATAGTTTCCAGAGGTTTTATAGATGAGAAACGGCTCTATCTTACAGGAGGTTCTTACGGAGGGTATATGACGGTTTTACTTATAGGCAAAACTGACAGATATAAAGCAGCCATTGCGGAAAGAAGCGTTACAAATCTTACAACCCTTTTCGGTGTATCTGATTACGGATATTGTTTCAGATTTGCCGTGGAAGGACTCCCGTGGAAAGAACCTGATCTTTATAATACCAGTTCCCCGTTATATAACGTTGAAAAAATAAATACTCCCTTATTCATAATACACAGTGAACATGACTACAGAGCACCGGTAGATCAGGCAGATCAATTGTTTACTGCAATGAAATTCCTCAGAAAAGAAGTAAAATATCTGAGATTCACACAGGAATCTCATGGCCTTTCCCGCTGCGGTTCACCTAAAAACAGAAAAACCAGGCTAAAATTCATACTTGACTGGTTTACACAGAATAAATAAACTGATAACAGAAGGTACTTTAAGGAGGCACCAAGAGTGAGTAAAAAGAAAAAGAAAAAAAAGATAAAACAGGTGAAAGTTGATATTTCATCTCTGGATAGAGAAAATATAAAAGAAGAGCTGTTAACCAGTTTAAAGACTATAAACAGTTCCTGCCCGTCACAGAAACAGATTGAACTTGTAACAAAAAAATTATTTCATAAACTCGGCTCTGACGTAAAAATAGAGTTGATAAATTTGCTCAAAGAAGCAACTGACCAGGACAGAGAAAGAATAGTCCTGGCAATGATGGACATGGAAGGAGAAGATACAGAGGAATTAATTAAAGAGTTACTGGCATCAGATCAGATAAAACCTGAAGTAAAAGCCGGATTGTTCTGTATTCTCCTCGGTCAGGATCTGGCAGATACAGATATATTTCCCATAATGCTCCGGGACGGGTCAACACTGCAGAATCAGGTTAAAAACTGGTGTAAACTTCTCAAGGAAGATCCTTCATCACAGGCCACTATAGAAAAAGCTTTTCACGATCTGTCTCTGACAAATAAATTCCTTACACTGTATTTTATACTGGCAGAAGAAGGGACAGATTTTTACAATATATTCTTAAACAGTAATATACCAAAACTCAGATGGCAATTTGCTTCAAAATTTTTAAATATGTCTCCTTCCATGGTTCCTATCCTGTTAAAACTTAGAGAAGATAAAGACTCTGACGTCAGAGCTGCGGCAAAAAGATCAATAGGGATACTTAAAGATAAAGGAGTAGATTTCTCGGGCGATATAAAAGAATTGCCCCTCTACTGCTGTTATGCAGGTAAAAATATAAAAGAAAGCGGACTCGGTACAGTTCTGATCGCAAGAAAACTCAAAGACCATTATATAAATTATGCCCTTTTCCTTATAGATGTATGGGGTATGGGATTAAAAGATGTATTTGGTGAAAGAAAATGTCATAAATTTAAATTCGACAGGGAAATTTTACCAAGGATTAAATCAAATTCTTATGTACCTGTCGTTGAAGAAGATATAACCGTTGCCAAAAAACTCATTTTTGGCGGCGTAGAATACGCTAAAAAGAACGGCTTCAAAATACCCAGGGAATTTCTCAGATGGAGAGATATTGCAGGTAAACTGTCAGAAGAAGAAAAAGACTATAAAGACCTTTTCGGTAAAAACGGAGAGGTACTTGTAATGGCATCTCCGGGCGATCTTATGGAAAGAATAATATGGGAAGATGATAAGGAAGAATATTATGAAGAACATAAAGGAGTAAAGCCCGACCACAGTCTGGAAGAATTAATAGAAAAATTAAATTCAAGAGGCATAAAATTCGTCACCCCTATGGAAAAAGAATTAACCGGAGAAATATGGGATAAAATGGATCTTGGTATTCAGGAAAAAGAAAGAGAAGATTATTCTGAAGAAGAAGATATTATAGAGGAAGAAGATTATTCCGAAGAAGAAGATATTACAGAGGAAGAAGATTATTCCGAAGAAGAAGATATTACAGAGGAAGAAAATTATTCCGAAGAAGAAGATATTACAGAGGAAGAAGATTATTCTAAAGAAGATATTACAGCGGAAAAAGAAAAAACTGAGGGAGACCATCTGAAACCGGCAGCGGAAAAAGAAAAAACTGCGGGAGACCACCTGAAACCTGCAGCGGAAAAAGAAAAAACTGCAGGAGACCACCTGAAACCTGCAGCGGAAAAAGAAAAAACTGCGGGAGACCACCTGAAACCTGCAGCGGAAAAAGAAAAAACTGCGGGAGACCATCTGAAACCTGCAGCGGAAAAAGAAAAAACTGCGGGAGACCATCTGAAACCTGCAGCGGAAAAAGAAAAAACTGCAGGAGACCATCTGAAACCTGCAGCGGAAAATATGGTTTCTCAGGAAAAAATTGACTCCCATGGTGGAAAGAAAATTTTCGAGCAGCACGCCGTCAGAGAAAAGTCCAGGCAAAATGAACTCCATGCCGGTCCTTCCGGCTCAAAAAAGCCACCCTGTCAGGAAGAAAACATTTATAAGAAGAAAGAGAAGAAAGAAGATTTCGACCTGGATATGGAAAGGATGTATGATGATCTGGAAGAATTCATTTATATGGAACAATATGACAAGTCTTACATACATCTGGAAAAAATGTTAAGGAAAGCTACAGGGACATCATGGGAAGAGGATGTTCTTAAAGATCTGTTAAGTTTTTCCATTGATAATTTTGATTATTATGATAAATATTTATATTATTCAAGAAGGCTGGAAAGCTTTTATAAAAGTAGAGGCGAAAGTGAACTGCTTCTGGTTACAAAACTGGACAGAGCAGATTATCTTGCTTCTACAGGAAAAGTAGACGATGGGCTGAGTATATACAATAATATTATAAATGAAAATCCTGATGCTCATATTGCCCTTATTCGCCTTGCATATTTCTATATGGATGCAGATATGATAGATAACGGAGTAAAGACCTATAAAAAGATTATAAATATGAAAGAGAAAGTAGATATAGAAATACTTGCCGATGCTATTGTAGACCTTCTGGACATAATAGAAGAATATAATTTAACAGGTGAAGACAGAGAAGAATATATGAAAATTGCCAGAGAAATGAACATAGAAATTTATGAAGAGCCAGAAGTTCTGGTAGTCGGGAAAAAAGAGTGAGTAATGAATAGTGAGTGGATATAACTGTCACACACCACTCACTATTTATTTTTATCATATTCATCTTTTTTCAGAGATGATGTTTGAAGAAGATTATGAAGGGCTGTACCTACTCCCGGCAACGATATTTCAGATGTTCTGTCCTTCTTTATAACTTCGGCTGTTTCAGATATGGCAGATGTAGTTTCCTGTGTTATATCAGAAGTTCTTTCAGATACCCTGTGAGACAATAAAGACCTGGTATCAAGTCCGACTTTATCCTGAATTTTACTCTGTTTTTTTACAATTAATTCTTTAGTTTTCAAAGAAAATAAAGAGCCAGATTGAGCAATTTTTGCTTCAAGAGGTACAGAATTTCTGGAACTATTCCTTATTTCTCCCGTTTTTCTTGCTGTTTCCATTGTATTAATATGTGAAAGTTCTTCTTCTGAAAAGGTTTCTTTTATTTCCTCGTATGATACAGGTTTTTTTGTATGTAACAGAGAAGGTTTTTTCCCCGGTATATAACCTGCTAAATCATGGGCCGATATGCGAACTCTGGGTTTCGGTTCCTCTTTTTTCGTCAAACCCGATAAAGCTTCCCTCATTTCTGCTGCATTTTTATATCTTTTATCTGCTTCATACTCAAGGGCTTTCATGGTTATCTGTTCAATACCCGGAGAAACCCAAGGAGCATAGTTTCTTACAGGCTTTAAATTAAAAGCCGAAGGGATTTTGCCTGTAAGCAGATGATGCATCGTTGCTCCCAGGGAATAGAGGTCACTCCTGGGTTCTACTTTTCCTCTGTACTGTTCTTCTGCTGCATATCCGTCTGTACCTATTGAGGTATACTTTATATTTGCATCAGGTATAATAGTCCTTGCTATGCCGAAATCTACAAGCATTACTCTTCCGTCTTTATTGAGCATAATATTTCCCGGTTTAATATCCCTGTATACTACAGGCGGATCCTGATTATGAAGATAATCCAGTACTTCAAGTATCTGCAGAGACCATTCAATTACCAGTTCTTCAGGCAGTCCGGGATTTCCCTCTAGTTCCAGAAGGTCACTCAGATCCACTCCCTCTATATAGGACATAACAAGATAATAACGTCCTTTTTCTATAAAATAATCATAAACTGCAGGTAAATGATAGTTTTCAAGCTGTGATAACATCCTTGCTTCTACTTTAAATCTTTTTTCGGCATAGGCTTTTTCCTGAATGCTACCACAGGTGTTTAACATTTCTTTTACAACGCAGTATCTGTTAAGTCTCCCGTCAAGACTTAAATATACTGCCCCCATACCTCCAAGTTTAATAAGCTGTTCAATTCTATATCTATTCTGTAAAAGAATGCCTTCACTCAGAGCATCATTATAATAAAGTTCTGATCCGCAGCCATTGCATTTAGTCGCTATGTCAAAATTTTCTTCTCCGCAGTTATTACATATTATACCCATAGTTTCCCCTTCCTGAATTGTCGTAACCTGTGGCACGAGGATTATATAATAGACCTGATTTAACCTGATAATAATTTACTGTAATCGGGGCTCACAATATCTTTCATAAATTCAGTAATATATTCCAGTACTCCTGAAACAGTTCGATCCATATCTACATTATCTATTACCGGAACTTCATATGTTCTTGCCAGGGAAATTATATAATCCTGTAATTTTCTTATATTTTCAAAATTATCAAGATACTTCTTGGCCTGCCTTCTTACCAGTGTCTGATTTTCTCTGATTATAAAGCGTTCTTTATGCAGTTCCCTGTCATTTATTGAAATAATTACAAAAGCAATATTTGCTTTCTGAAAATATTCCTTTTTTATAAAACCGGGAACTATATGTATCCCATCCATTACTAGACTTACATTTTCTTTTATAGCCCTTTCAATGATAGCCATAATTCCCACAGATACTTTTGCCACCTGTTCACGAAAAGCTATTACAAGAGGATCTACACCGTCCGGTATGGGATTATCAAATGCCTCCCATGCAGTAAAAGAAGACTGATGTACACATGGCATAAGCTCGCTGGAGATCATAGAACGCATAATTTCTCTTATGGAATCAGTAGAAAGTACTGCAGTGAGGCCAAGTCTGTGAGCTATTTCCACAGAAACCGTAGATTTACCTGCCCCTGTACCTCCGCCGAATAACAATATAAATGGTTTTGAAGGGTTTCTGACACTCCTTCTCCATAAAAGATATCTTTCCGCATATCCCTGTCCGCAATGTTTTTTTACTATATTATATGTTATGGATCTTAACTCATCATTTGTCAGATTAGTCTTTCCCTGATTAAAAAGATATGTTTCTATTCTTTTAGCTATATCATAGGACAGACTGGGATCAAGGCCTGAAGCTTTAAGGGTTTGAGACATTATCCCCTTTGAATAGGGAGAAACAGATGTACCTCTTATTACCCCTATTCTTATAGCACTTACCCTGAGATATCTATTCTTTGAATCTTCTCCGAATTTCTTCAGTAAGTAATCGGAAACCATAAACTTTAATTCATCAGAAGCAAGCTCCTTCAATCCTCTGCCTATAAGTTCATCCTGCATAAGAGTAGCAATTTCATAGGATTCTTCTGTAGAAAGACCGGAATTTACAAGAGATTGAGCCAGAATCCCCCTGGAAAAAGGGAACTGATAATCTTCTTTGATTACATAAGGTTTGTTTACCTTTTTCATAAATTACCCCGCTAATTATGTCCTTTCCGGGCATGGTCTGTCACATCTTCATAAATGTCTTCCGGTAATCGATAGGTACCGATATGCAATCTTTTTATATCTTCTATATTACCGGCCCATGGTGATAAAACCTCAATAAAACCCTTTTCAGGACGAAAATCTGTTATAACGCCAATAGAGAGACATTCATCATCGGCGCTGAAAAATCCTGCAAGAAACATGAGAGGATCCAGAATATCTACAGAAGAAACGGAATAACGATTTTTTATCTCATGTATATTTCCAGGTTCACATAAATGAGAAAGTCCTACAGTAAGTCTGTCTCCTGTTTTTTCAGCCCATGTCACGGGAAAATCCAGGGTTGAAGAAAGCCACCGAATCTCATTGGAGTGTAATATAGTACCTCCGGGAATATAATTTATTCCTGAAATAGCTGTAGAATGGAAATTAATTCTCAGTTTTATTGAATATTTAAAATAATTTAAAAATTTCCTTTTTCTCTCAGATGCTCTGAATTCCGGACTTTTGTTTCTTACATTTCCGTTTATTTCAATCTCTCTTAAAGTAAATGAGGCATATCTGTATGGATACAATACAGGATCCAGTTCTTTTCCTCTGGAAAAAGCAAAAATAAAATCAGGCCCGAGCAATTCAATTTTTGCCTGCTTTAAAGCTACGGCAGCGGGCTCTGTGACAAAACCTGTCGTATCTATTATTATTCTGTCTGCAGAAAGACTCATTGCATAATCCAGTATTTTTTTTGTACCTATGACACAGGGAAGTAAATGCCTTACAGGTGATATGGCTCCTGTAAAATAAATGGCCTTAACAGGAAGATTTTCTATAGAGTCTACCCTCTCTTCTACAGTAGCAAGACCTATGGTAGAAGGCGGTCCTATGGTTGATTGTCCTATGTCCGCATCAATTATGGAAACTCTGAGATGTTTTTCAGAAAGGTAATTTGCCATATATTTGAGAAATGTTGTTTTTCCGGTATCTACATCACCTATTAATAAAGCCGTTTTACCATGAATAACAAAATCTCTGACAGCATCATCCCATTCTTTCACATAAATCACCTGAAATTTTCATTATTTGCACAAGCTATTGCTTCTGCAAAATATTTTAATTTAAAAAGATCTAAAAGTCAATTATAGTTAGTTTCATAACTATCCATA
>JBEHWO010000335.1:0-7379 GCA_040217695.1 Vulcanimicrobiota bacterium
ATTATAATTTACCATCAACTCAGACAAAGGTTAATATAAAATCAAAAGAGAATAATAACGCTTCTCCGGATCAGGTAGATATTAGAGGAAATTTAGATGAGCCATTTAAAAAATTAGATAGTGCATCTATGAATGTAGAACTGGTGATGCGGGCAGGTATAGGAGCACTGGGCGGAGGAGCTATAGGAACTGCAGGTACAGCTATTGCAGTATCTCTTGCAACCAGTATTGGCGTAATGGGAACTATAGGTCTATCACTGCTCGGTGGAGCAGTGGGAACAGCAGCAGGAGCAATAATTGGATATAAACACGCTGAGATAACGCTTGGCTAATTACCGATCCAGGTAAAAGAGTATCCGAACATATATAAAAAGTGAGAAGTGAGGGGTTACTCACTTCTCACTAACAGGCATGACCGGAACGGTCACAACGAAGAATGAGAATTTGTTCCTCCCGTCACGCGTTACGCGTCACGATTCTCATATAAATTATTTTACGATCCCGGGGAAAAGGGCGTGTAAAGTTATTCTTTTATAATTTAAACGGGTCGTTACGCGTGATGCGTGACGGGAAAAGCATCCAATATTTTGCTGCAATCACACTGCCATAACAGTTAATTATTCCATTCTTTATCTGTCTGAGAAATTTTTCCGTCCAGAAAGGCCTGTAACGTTTCCGGCATCTGAGGAAGGTTAAAGGATTTCATTATTTCCATGACATTACAGACAAGAGTTCCTTTATCAAAATCTTTCCAGAATTTTTTACTTTTTGCTATAGCCGTGAGAGCTTCCTTCTGTTCTTTTGACAGTTCTTCTGCAGTCATGGTATTTCCAACAGGTTTACCGTTAAAAACAAGATGAAGTATGGCATTTACAACAGTCCAGCTTTCGTAAGGAGTGACTTCATCCATTACTTTTATGAGGGCTCCCAGTACTTTTTCGGATTTTTTCCCTGTAACAGCCAGTGCTTCACAGCAATATGTTTGAACATCGGCATCATCCCAGGGAAACTCTTTAAATATGTCTTTTGCATTACCCGGGTTAACAGTTCCTTCGATCAACAATTTAAGGCCTTCCTCAGGCATATGTTCCGGCATAATACGTCCCAGTCCCAGTGCTGCCGCTATACACACAGAGAAAGGAGAAGGGGAATTTAATATTTCCTTGAGCCAGTCTTCCTCTTTTTTCCCTGACAGGAGTCCTGCAGAAAAGACACATGCCGCCAGCACCATTTCATTTACCTCGTTCTTTATATGGCTTTTCAGGACAGGAAGATTTTCATCTGCTTTTTCAGGAAAAATGCCGAGCAGATAGGCAGATGCCGCCCTTACGGAAGGTTCTTCGTCATGGAGCAGTTTCCTGTATACAGGACAGCCTTTCAGAACGGCTTCATGAGATTTTATCACCCATTCATGTTCTTTCAGAAGTTGTTTCTTAAATTCCTCTTTATCCCTTCTCTCATCGTAAAAACTCATATGCTGATGAACGTCCAGATAGGAATGGCCTGAGGCCAGGTTAGATAGGTAAACTAAAATTTTATCCTTATCAGGAACGGGATTTTCCAGCAATTCAATCAGGAAAGGCACTGCACAGGAAGTGGCTTCATAGACAGTTCCCTGATGCCATATATTTCCGTATAGATGCCACAGAGCATCTTCCCTCTCTTTTGTATTTTTCGAGGCCAGTTTTCTTATAAGCCCCGGCACATCTTTAGCTTCTCCATAGGCATGTTCAAGTGTGTCCCATGGAATTTTATCAAGATTTTCCAGCATTTTCTTCTATTCCTTCCTTTTTTCTGGATAACAGACCCTGGCGAAATCCGTTCCAGAACAATCTGTCTTCTTTATTATAAGCATTGGTGGCAATAGAACCTATGATTTTAAGCTGAAGTTTATTGTATTCATTGGTGTCTGCCTGTCCCCTTTTAAAACCTTCATCCATATAATCAAGGCCAGGTGTTAAAGTCTGCTTTATTTCTCTGAACCAGTCTTTAAGTTTTTTCTTTTCTCCCTGACGAATCTTTCGTCTTTCTTCCATTTTTTTTGCTCTTGCTCTTTTTTCTTCTTCTACATTCATCTCATGTTCTTCTACAAGTTTATAATAATCTTCCCATGTAAGATCCATATCTTCAAGGCATAAAATGGTATCCTCAACAGGTTCTACTATGAGTTCTTTCCATTCCTTTTCTGTCATCTTTGATTTGACAGCAAAATATTTATCAATAAGCTTAAGAACCAGTATATTTTTATCAAATCTTGTCTCACATACGTCATAATTACATATAAGCGGATCATTACCATCTCCTGCACCGTAGGTGCAGTGAAATTTTCGCACTTCTTCTATTACCTGCCGTTTGTCCATGTTAAGTTCCTTTCTGATATAGTCGCAATCGTGATGCGTGATGCGTGATGCGTGATGCGAGGAAAAAGTTTATTACAAGTCAGTGATTTCAACATATGTTTATTTCCCATATATTATAACATATGGATATGTATAAATCTCCTGACAATGATTATAAAAATTACTGACCTGAGCATAAGCATGTAATAAAAGGTTTCATCCCGTCACGCGTTACGCGTTACGCGTTACGATTCTCATATAAATCCCTGTAAAAATTTATCGATATAAATTATTATATTTTTAATATCTTTATCTTCTCCGGCACATGCAACAGTCACAAGAGACCAGTTTTTTTCTCCTTTCACAGAAGAAATAAAAACATCCGAAAAAGAAGTAATTTTATTGTTTTTATTGAAAAACCAGTAATAAAGAGTTTCTTTACGATTGTTTTTAATAACGGTCATTTTAACTGTTTTAAATTGCTCTGTTATATTTATAACTTCTTCACTGTATATTAAATATCCCCATGCTTCATAACATACCCTGGGAGAATGGAGTGTTCTTGCATCATCCCCCGTGGATATGACTGTTACGGTAAAGGTTCCGTAATGTTCTTTTATAATTTTCGTACCTGTAGTCAGGGCGAAAATTTTTTCTTCTTCCGACAGGGGTACATATGTTCCTCTGTGATTTTCTATTACTTCAGGCAGTTTCAGAGAGTATTCATTTTTCTCCGATACTTTTTTTTCACCTGTAAACAGAGAAAGAATTATAAGAAAAAGAGCCAGTGAAACTTCCAGGATGATGTTTTTTTCCATAAGAAATATACTCCCATGAGGGCTATGATAAAATAAAATATACCGATAATATTATGAAAAACAATAGATTCTTCTCCCTGAAGAAAATTTCTTAAATATGCTATGGATATTATTCTGAATATATTGCATGTTATGGCGGTAATCATGGCAACGGGCAGTAACAGAAGTACTTTCTGTTTCATAAAAAGACCTGTTACAATGAGAAAAAAAGCAGTAAAAAACAGATATTTAGAGCCGGAGCAGGGAGTGCCGACTTCCAGTCTTATTTGATTTAAAAAGATCATTGTACCCTGTACCTCTACAGATACCCCTCCGAGCCGTAAAAAAAATGCTGCCGCTGAAGTGCTCAGTCTGCGAAGAAAAAATCCGAAGAATATATTTATATGATGTGTCCAGGGTAACATAAGAAACAAAATGAGAATTGCCGGAGGGTTTTCTTTTATTTTTTCGCTGAAATAATAATATATCGTGAGAGAAAGAGAGATGATAAAAAAGAGAGCGGAAATAATATTTATCCCTGTATTTCTTATGAAGATAGAGATGACGGACACTATAGCTATGAGAAGCAAAATAATATTATTACTTTTTCTGACAGAAAAATTTCTCATATAAATGAGAAAAGCTATAAGTGCAATGTATCCGTAAGAATCATAACCTTTTCCCGTCCATGTTGTTATTAACCAGAAGACTTCGTCTCTATAAAAAAGCAACAGGGCAATAAAAAGGAATATTATTGATGATTTTCTGCAGATCCTCTGGAACAATATGAATAGCCTCCGTGAAGGGTGGCCGTTGAAATCTTCCCCGGTCACCCTTCACGCGTAACGCGTTACGCGTCACGCGTCACGACCTTCCCAGACCTGTAATAAATAACAATAGCAATTAAAATCATAACAATTATCATAAACACAGTTTCCGGCTCCGGTATTGACGGAGCAGTCATTTCGCCATTGTAGTTTCTGTCTATGCCGAACTGTTTATACTGTTCCTGTGTTTCAAGCACTATAAGAGCGGTATATGGTGATACCATATAATAATCCTTTGCAAGTGTTACTGTTTCACTGAATTCTTCATCGGTAAGTTTGTTCTCTATCTCTCTTTTACGGGCTTCTACAAGATAATTATAGGCCCATAACCTTCCTATATGATCATCACTTACTTCCCTGTGTTCTTTCTTTAAATTGACTTCTCTCAGAATCTTTCCGCTCTCTTCTTCTTTTATGACGACAGAAATATCCTGTTTATATCCCTTCGGAAGTCTCACATAAAAGAAAGCAGGACTTGCGGGAGTTATGTCAATTTTACTCGACGGAACAGGTATGATCGACTTATCGGAGCTATTGCATTTACAGGTAATGTTATATTTTCCTCCCTGCAGTGCATATGTTTCAATCTTTGAAAAAGCACCGTCCAGATTTGCCGGATCCTTTACCCTGAGAGAGAGACCGTTTACCTGCTGCACAAGATCTGTGACAAAGGAATTATCATCATAATTAATTACAATTACTCCTGCCGATAGTCCTTCATATCTATCCGCTTTCTCTATGCAGTATTGTCCGTATGTTATAAGAGGATGCCCGCTGTGGACGATACCGAGAAATACAGGCTTTAAATCATAGTTCTGAGGGAAAAAGCTTCCGTCAAGAACAGGGACTATATCCATTCCTCCGCATGCTTCGAGTCCGTTCAGAAATTCCGACGCTTTTTTCCTGTTTTCTTCCGTAACACTCACAGGAGAAGGAAAGAGATTTATGGTTTCAAAATTTGCGGCTATAACATTAAACCTGTCATCAGGGCCAAGATTATTTATAGATTTTATTATAGATTCTTTCGCACCTTTTAAAACCCCGTCTTTTTCCATTTTAGCAGTGCAGTCCAGGAAATAGGTAACACTGACAGGTTCACTCTTCATGTTTCTGAAAGAGGGGTAAAAAGGTATCTGATAATAGATAAATTTTTTACTGGAATAGGAGAGAATATCTGACTGTTGCCCGTTTTTTTCAATCAGAAGTTCCAGATCGTCTGACCTGAAACCATCTATAGCGATTTCTGCTCTTTTTTCATATCTTCCCATAGAGGAAATTTTCATATCCTTTGAACTTCCCTTTACAGAAAACATTTCGCCTTTTGAACGTACATCTATGATTGCAGAAGTCTTTGCTTTTTTATCTATAGAAAAATTCCTTGTATGGAACATAACAGGCTGAAAAGACATACCTTTTTCTCCCGGACAGAGAGGTGAGGAAATGCCTATTTTAACTTTTCTCGGAAGATTTGTTTCTACAGGGAATACCTTTAATGAGTAAAGGTTTCCTCCGAGCCATGTTACAATGGCAGGGTCTTTCTGTTTTGATACGATTGTATTATAGGCAGTTTCAGCCTTTTCTTTTGCCGCTACAGAAGCGATATGTTCTTCTCCGTTTATCCAGAGAGACATTTTTGTCACTACCCCTCCGGGAGGAACTCTGAATTCACAGGTCATTTCCTGTTTATTCCATTTTGATGCCACATCAAGGGTTATTTCCTGATAGGAAAGCATGCTGTCCAGATTTACCACTCCGTCATAATGGCACCCGGTCAGGTAAACCCGGGAATAATAATCTTCATCCATATAATCGTGAAAGGATCTGATATTTCTGTATCCTATTTTAATCCTTTTCAGAGTCTCTTTCTCTGCAATCTGAATTTTTTCACCGTAGAGAAGATAATATAATGTGGCAGCCTGATCACCGTAAATATATTTAGAATAATTCTCCTGTTTCGGCATTAAATATCCCGCCAGTGTGTCAAAAGGAGTTTCATTACAGGCATAAATATTTACAAGGGCAGTTTTTATTCCCGGTTTTTTCAGGAGTGATTTATATATATCAGCCCTCTCTTCTTCTTTACAGTTAACTGCTCTGTATATGTCTATTCTCGTCGTATAAGACATACCTGTTTTTACGCCGCAGTATAACACAGGTAAAATAATGGTAAAGAAAATACAGGATGCTACAAGTAAAGTTTTATTATAAAACTCCATTGCCATACTGAGATTTCGTCTGTATGCTACTATGAAAACCCACAGGGAAAGGAAGGGGGAAAAACCAAGTATGCCAAGTCCGTAAATTACTATGGCAATAGCGGATATAGGGATAAGTGGAAGAAATCCCAGAGAAAAGATAGAAGAGTAAACCACACCAAGGAATGTTGCATGGACTGTAAAAAGAAGCAGTAATTTCGGGTATGGACCCTTCCATAATGCTGTAATGGTTATGCCGATAAATCCTATAAAAAGAGCTGTATAAAGCTCAGGTGAATAGAAACATACAGGAAAAGGTATAAAATAGAGGTTTGTTGCAAAAGCTCCTACTGGCAGCAGGACACCGAATAATATCATAAGGAACCTGTAAATGGAATCATGTCTGTCAACAAAATAGGCCCAGTAATTTCTTTGACTGCGATTATAGTTATTTCTTTCCCGGTCAAGCATTTCTCTTTCTCTTTCCGTTAAATTTTCTTCCGTCATAGGGTTTCCTCCTTTATAAATCGTGATGCGTAACGGGTTATTACCTCTTCGCATTACACATTACGGGATCATTATAGTTACTTTCATAACTTAAGTGCTTCGTGACGCGTAACGCGTGACGCGTGACGCGGGGATTATCTGTAATTTGTTATGAACTACACTATATTTATGGATAATCTGACTGTAAATATTTTACCATAACTCATATAATATATATACGGATAAAAATTTAAAAAGTTCAGAATAAAAATAAAAATTCAGTAACCGGCATCACCGGTAATCATGAGTCATCATTGAGCAATTATGTTTTTCACATAATCTTCACAAATTCTTCATAAGCTCTTCATAACTTCACACTATAATCAGGAATGGCGGTTAAATTAAGCGTGATGCGTAACGCGTAACGCG
The DNA here is from genome assembly GCA_040217695.1 of Vulcanimicrobiota bacterium. Classification (GTDB taxonomy): domain Bacteria; phylum Vulcanimicrobiota; class SpSt-956; order SpSt-956; family JAKJGF01; genus CALARM01. The sequence goes on from JBEHWO010000335.1 coordinate 7,074, forward strand.
TGACGGGAGGAAAGAGACAATTAATAAATTTGCATTCCTTATTTTATAAAAAACCAACTATAATTAAAACTTTTATGATGATATAATATATCCAGATTTTTATGATAAACGGGAGGATAACTTATGGAGCAAACACTCATAAAGCCATGTCACATATTTAATCATCATGGCAGATGGCATGTTATTAATATTGAAGGAATGAGTTCCGTCGTCATAGATGATGAAACAGCCGGGATAATTAAACAGGCAGATGTTGCTGCAGTTCTGGATCCCCGTATTAAAGAAAAACTTACAAAACCGGGATTA